>NZ_JBTNDR010000050.1:0-22650 GCF_054510895.1 Arthrobacter sp. HLT1-20
CTCCAAATACAAAGAAACAGCCATGGGCGGCCTCGCCGTCAACGTCGTGGAATGCTAACCACCCACGAACCTGCGAATTCTGCGCACCATTCCACGTCAATGATCCGCCACCCTTTCAAAGAGGCGCCAGATACACGGACAACCAGGCGCAGACGTCGCATAAATTCACAAACAACCGCGGCGACCGGCGTCGGGCAAACAAAAAGGACCCGTCCCCCGCCACGAGGGCGGGGAACAGGTCCCAATAGGGATGTGGAGATGGGGAGAATTGAACTCCCGTCCGATGTTGCTTTGTCAGGGCTTCTCCGGGTGCAGTTTGCAGCGGTTTTTCTCGGCCCCAGCTATCTCGCAAACAAGTAGCTGCCAGGCCCAGTTGTATAAGAGTCCCCTAAGCGCCTACAACAAGAACTTAGAGCAGTGGCCCTCTAGATGACGCCAGGATCCGGGACGAGAGCATTCCCGGGCTGACGGACTGTCTTACTGCTTAGGCAGCAAGAGCGAAGTCAGTGCGATTTGATTCAGCACTTATGTTTTACAGAGATCGTTTACGAGTTAACCCTGTATCCTCGACCCGCTTCACCTGTCTCGACTAACACCGTCGAAACCGATCATCCCCTATTGTTTTTTCAACCCACGACTTCCTTCTTGCGAAGTTCACCGTGGACTATCCATGCTAGCGCATTGTCCGGGGATTTTATTCCCACCGTGCTAGTTAGACTGCACTAGTTGAGCAGGCCCTTGTCCGCTTTCGCCGTCAGGACCAGCAGCGCAGCAGCATTCACCTTGGCCGCAAGGGCGGGATCACCCTGTGCCGCGGAGACCAGCCCGGCATACATTTGCGGCAGCAGCGACTGGTTGGTGCACAACGCCATGGTGCCCCCGGCGGCGATGAAGTCGACGCCGCGCTCGGCCACCGGCACAGCGGAGACCTGAACGGCGTCGCAGATGTCATCGCTGACGATGATCCCCGCAAAACCCAGATCCCCCCTCATCATGTCGGTGACAATGACGCTTGAGAACGGCGCCAAATTGGTGGCATCAATTTTGGGGTAGTAGGCGTTGGACACCATGAGCCACGGCACCCCCGCGTTCACGGCCGCACGGAACGGGGCAATGAAGGGATCGTTGCGCACGGTGATGTCATCGGTGACGCCCGCCGAAACGTCCGTGTTCAGGGTGACCCGTCCCAGTCCGGGAAAATGTTTGGCGGTTGCCTCGACGCCCGCTGCCGCCATGCCCTGGGCAAAGGCGGTGCCGTGGCTTGCCACTTGCTCCGGGGTGTAGCCGAACTCGCGCCCAAAGGTGCCAATCGGCGCATTCTGCGGCGCAAATGCTGCGCTGGGCACAGTGTCCATGACGGGCGCCAGGTTCACGTTGACCCCCACGGCGGCCAGTTGCTGCCCCCAGGAGGTGGCGTCGGCCAACAGCTCTGACGCAGGCAGCCGCCCCTGCTCGATGGCCTGGGGCATGTCGGCAAAGCCGGGGCCGCGCATGATCTGCACCAGGCCGCCCTCCTGGTCGGTGGCGACGAAGGGCCTGGCACCGCCCGTGCGCACCCCTGAAATTCGGTCAGCAATCTCGGCCACCTGCGCGGCTATTCCGGCTTGTCCGGCCGTGCTGCGACCCTTGATGAACACATTGCCCACGTACAGGGTGTCCACGGCGTACAGCGAGTTGGCGTCGGCGCCGGTCACGGGCGAGGAAACCATCAAGACCTGGCCCACTTTTTGTTCCAGGCTCATGGCCGCCAACACGGCAGCCGCTGCCCCGGTGGCTGGGATGTTCGACGCCGGAGCCTGGCTGGGGCTCGCAGTTTGAGTTGGCGCCGTGCTCGCGGGGGGCGAGCCGCCGGCTGTCACCGTTGCGCTGGGGCTTGCTGTGGGTGCCGGGCGTTGGATGCCGGAGTACAGCAGGGCAAAGACAGCCACCAGGGTCACCACCACAAGGCCGGTGCCGAGCATCCACCAGCGCTTGGCACCGGGCCGTGTTCCGCCGGGCTGTTTTCCTCTGCGCACCATCACCATCTGCCTTCCATAACAGCGGACGTTGCCTTCAGTTTAGGCCACTGCCCAGGGAAGGCCATGGGACTATGCCGACCCCGTAGCTAGCTGCGATTCTTTTCCCGCATGACCCGCTGGGCCTCGCGGTTGTCCTGCTTTTCACGGAGTGCGTGGCGTTTGTCGTACTCTTTCTTGCCGCGGGCAATGGCAATTTCCACCTTGGCCCGGCCGTCCAAAAAGTACAGCTGCAAGGGCACAATCGTATAGCCGGATTCGCGGGTTTTTGCGGCAATCTTGTCCAACTCTTCGCGGTGCAGCAGCAGTTTGCGCCGCCGCCGTGCCGTGTGGTTGGTCCAGCTCCCGTTGAGGTACTCGGGGATGTAGACGGCCTCTATCCACAGTTCGTCATTGTAGAAGGTGCCGAATCCGTCCACTAGGGACGCCCGGCCTTCGCGCAACGACTTCACCTCGGTGCCCATCAAGACCAGGCCGGCCTCGTAGGTGTCCATGATGTGGTAATCGTGCTGGGCCTTGCGGTTGGTGGCCACAACCTTACGGCCACTTTCTTTAGGCACAGCTGACTCCTTTGACTTGATTCAAAAACGAAATGCACTTGCACCGGCACACCCAACATCCGGGCGGGGCGAAACCCCAGTGTAGCAACTACCCGCAGGGGCAGTCCCGGACAGGGATCTAGAGCAGCCTCATGGGATCGACGGGAGCCCCGTTGAGCCAGGTCTCAAAGTGGGCGTGGCAGCCGGTGGAGTTGCCGGTGTTGCCGGAGTAGGCCACCAGTTGGCCCGCCTTGACACGCTGCCCGGCTGAAACAATCACTGCCGAGTTGTGGTAAAAAATGGTCATCAAGGCGTTGCCCTGGACCACACCGTGGCTGATGTACAGCACGTTTCCGCCACCGTAGACCACAGTGGTTTGGCCGGCAATCTGGACTGTTCCGTCCGCAGGGGCGTAGACCGGGGTGCCGCACTGGACACCGAAGTCAACACCGGTGTGATCGTAGTATCCGGTGCCGTTGAAGTCAGCCGATCCCGGAGGAACCGGACGGTTCCTGGCAAAGGGCGAGGTGATGGGGGCGTTTCCGGCAAAGGGGTGGCGCAGCCCAAAAGCTGAAGGGTTGCCGGGTGCTGGCGGCACGTAGGGCGGGGGCACAAAGCCACCACCGCCGTTGCCCTGGTTGGCGGCTTGTTCGCGGGCTATGCGCTCAGCCTCGGCCTTGGCGGCAGCTTGTGCGGCCTCAAGTTCCTTGCGCTGCATCTCGGCAATTTGGGCAGCCACAGCGTTTTTCTCTGACTCAACGGCCTTGAGCTTGGCCTGGATGCGCGGCTTTTCAGCAGCCAGCTTGGCGTTCAGCACGGCAGAATCGGCGATCAACTTATCCACTGTTGCCTTGTGCGTGGCGGCCTGGTCGCGGGCCACCTGCTCCGCGGCCAGGGCGGCGTCGGCCTTTAACTTCAGGGCCTTGATCTCTGCCTCAACGGCAACCAGGCGTGCCTGGGCGTTTTGATTGGTGGCCTTTTGGGCTGTGAGCTGCTCCAAGGCAGCTGTCTGGCTGCGCAGGGCCTGCTCCGCCAGGTCAATTGAGTTGGCAAGGTCGGTGGTGGAGCCGGCACCCAAAATCAGGGTGAGATTTGCCGGCAGCCCGCCAGCTTTGTAGGACTGGGCGGCAATCTGCCCGATCAAGGCTTTGGTGGCGGTGGCTTTTTCGGCATCAGCGGCAATTTGGGCAGTGATCTTGTCCTTGCTTTGCTGGGCAAGATCAATGCGGGCCGCCAGGGAACTGGCCTCGGCCGCTGCCGCACTGACACGGTTCTGGGCATCGGCCAGCGCTGCCTGTGCTCCGGGAAGTTGGCCCTGGTACAGGACCAGGTCGGCAGCCGACTGGGCAATCCCGGCGTCGACAAACTCCAGGGACGACTGGACATCTTGGGCCTGCTGCTCCAGGGCGGCAGCCTTGTCGTTGAGGTCCTCGGCCTGAGCAGGGGGCACCAGCCCGAGCAAACCCACAGCCAGCAGGATGGTGACGGCACCGCTGAGGCGGCGGAAGAGAGGGCGTGAGCTGGGCATTTTGGGCCCAAGCCGGGAGGATTCCACAGATCCAATTCCCCCGCTTGATTTCGAATTCATGCCGTACAGCTCCTCGAATTTTGCCACTAACAACACCAGTCACATGAGTACCTTGAGTAACAAGGTCCCCACCCACCCTACACTTTTAGGTTCTTCCGTAGGGAAACTGCCGATGCGACGCCGGCCAACACCACGCCCAGCAGGATCAGGACCGGGTAGATCACCAACGCTTCGCGGGCGGAAATGAACGGTGTCCCGGTGTTGGCGTCGGCCAGGTAGCCGCCCATGAAGAACACCACAATTGACCACACAGCTCCGGATGCCAGCAGGGCACCGATGGTGGCGGCGATGACGCCCTCCAGCACAAAAGGCAGCTGGATTACCGTCTTGGACGCACCCACCAGGCGCATGATGTCGATCTCACGCATGCGCGACTGCGCCGAGAGCCTGATGGTTGTGGCAATGAGCAGGGCGGCGCAGATGATCATCAGGGCCGCCACACCCATGGCCACATAGGTGGCAATGTTCATCCAGGAGAAAAGTTTCTCCAGGACCTTGCGTTGGTCAACCACCGAGTCCACACCCGGGGTGGCCGAGAACGTCTCGTTGATGATCTGGTACTTTTCCGGATCGTTCAACTTGATGCGGAAGGACGAGGGCAGGTTTCCGGCTTCCACGGAATCCACCATGGGAGAGTTGGCAAACTGCTCGCGGAAGTGGGCCAGTGCCTCCTCCTGAGTTTCAAAGGTCCAGTTCTCGATGTACGGCTTCACGGCCGGCGATTCGAGCATTCCCTCAATCGCTGATTTTTGCTCAGCCGTCACAGGCCCGGACACACAGTTGGTGTTCGCCGGAATGTCGGTGCAGAGGTAGATGGTGACCTGGACCTTGTCATACCAGAAACCCTTGAGCTGGCCGATCTGCATTTGCAGCAGCCCGGCGGCACCCACGAAGGTCAGGGACACGAAAGTCACCAGGATCACCGAAATGACCATTGTCAGGTTGCGGCGCAGGCCGCTGCCCAACTCGCTCATGATGAAAGCAAGTCTCACAGTTGGTCCTCATTCATAAAGTTTGCGGTGCTGGTCTTCGTCTCGTCCCCGCGCGGGAACACCGGCTCACGCCGGCGCTCCAGCCGCGGCGGCATGGACTCCTGTGCGGTGGCGTCGTCAGCTGCGGAGGCAGCGCTGACTGCGCGCTGACGGCGGGTCTGGGGTTCGGCGTCGTCCGTCTTGACGGGTTCCGCGGCCGGAGCCGCACCTGCCGCCGGGACAACCGGGATCATGGAGGTGTAGAGGGCTGCGTTCTCATCACGGACCACCTTGCCGTGCCGCAACTCGATGACGCGCTTGCGCATGGAGTTCACGATGTCGTCATCGTGCGTGGCCATGACAACAGTGGTGCCGTTCTGGTTGATCTTGTCCAGAATGTCCATGATGCCGGCGCTGGTGATGGGGTCCAGGTTGCCTGTGGGCTCATCGGCCAGCAGAATGCCGGGCTGGTTCACAATGGCGCGGGCAATGGCCACGCGCTGCTGCTCGCCGCCGGAGAGCTCCGTGGGCTTGCGGTGGCCCTTGTCCGCCAGGCCCACCAACTCAAGCACGCGAGGCACCTCGGTCCGGATGGCGGCACGGGATTTGCCCAGTACCTGCATGGCGTAGGCCACGTTGGCGAAGACTGTCTTGGTTTGAATGAGGCGGAAGTCCTGGAAAACCACGCCAATGCCGCGGCGGAACTTGGGCACCCGCCAGCTGGGCACGTTCGCCACGTTCTGGCCGGCCACATAGACCTGCCCGTGGGGGGTCTTGTACTCGCGGAGCACCAGGCGCAGCAGCGTTGACTTGCCGGACCCCGAGGAGCCCACCAGGAATACAAACTCGCCGCGGTCCACGTCAAGGGAGACGTCGTCGAGCGCAGGCTTGGACTTGCGATCGTAAGCTATGCTCACATTTTCAAAACGAATCATGACTTTTTCGTTGCCCGCCCAGCGACGAATCGCTGGCATGCTGACGGCCGGGCAGATGTTTGGGGGAAGAAACCGCCAGCATAACGACTATAGGCTCCAAGCCCGGCGATTGCTGATTCCTGGCCGGTGTGTCGAGACTGGAACGTTATACGTGAGTCTGCACCTGTTCGACGGCGCATTCCGGGCCCCGGCGGTATGCGGTAGGCGCCTAAGCCTTCTCGGCGTTGCGGTTATCGGCGCGCCAGCGGATGCCGGCGTCGATGAAGTCGTCGATCTCGCCGTCGAGCACGGCGGCAGCGTTGCCCACCTCGTGTTCGGTGCGCAGGTCCTTGACCATTTGGTAGGGGTTGAGCACGTAGGAGCGCATCTGGTCCCCCCACGAGGCCTTCACATCCCCGGCCATGGCCTTCTTCTGTGCGTCTTCCTCAGCCTTTTTCAGCAGCAGGAGGCGCGATTGCAACACACGCATGGCGGCGGCGCGGTTTTGAATCTGCGACTTCTCATTCTGCATGGACACCACAGTGCCCGTGGGAAGGTGCGTCAGGCGGACGGCGGAGTCGGTGGTGTTCACTGACTGCCCGCCGGGGCCGGAGGAGCGGAACACGTCAACGCGGATCTCGTTGTCCGGGATCTCGATGCTGTCGGTTTGCTCAATGAGCGGGATGACCTCCACGGCGGCAAAGGAGGTTTGGCGCCGGCCCTGGTTGTCGAAGGGGCTGATGCGGACCAGGCGGTGGGTGCCGGCTTCAACGCTCAGGGTGCCAAAGGCGTAGGGCGCCTTGACCTCAAAGGTGGCGGACTTCAGCCCGGCTTCTTCGGCATAGGAGGTGTCCAAAACGGCTGTGGGGTAGCCGTGGCGTTCAGCCCAGCGCAGATACATGCGCAGCAGCATTTGGGCAAAGTCGGCGGCATCCACGCCACCGGCGCCGGAGCGGATGGTGATGACGGCTTCGCGTTCGTCGTACTCCCCCGCAAGCAGTGTCACAATTTCCAGATCCTGCAGGGATTTTTGCAGCCCGGGGAGGTCCTTGGCGGCTTCGGCGAGGGTATCGGCGTCGCCCTCTTCCTGGGCCAGCTCCACGAGGACCTCAAGGTCGTCGATCCGGGCCTCAAGGTTGCGCAGCTTTTCCAGTTTTGACTGGGCATGGCTGAGCTTGGAGGTTACCTTCTGTGCCGCCGCTGGGTCATCCCACAGATTGGGTGAGCCCGCCTGGTCGGACAAATCCTCAATATCTTCCAGAAGCTTCTCCACCTCGGAGACTTGCTCAATGGAGGTATAGGTTGCGCGTAACGCGCGGATCTCTGCGGGAAAATCGATCTCTGCCATGGTATTCAAGCCTACGGCATGTGTGGCGGTCTGGGCGGCGATCCCGTCCACCGGTGTCACAGCAGCAGATTGGCCCGGGCCGTGCTGGTTACGGTGATGGTGATGCCCTCCGGCACCAGAAAGTTGATGAACATGGGATGCACGACGCCGGTGATGCTCACGTGCGCTGTTCGTCCGTCCCCGGTCCCCGTGGCCGGGTCGAGGACAACGTTGCTGATGGAATCGGGGGCCGGGATGCTGCCCAAGTAGTTCTGGGCCGCGGCAAGCACGCCCTGGTTGGTGAGCAGCGTGCCCGGGTCGCTGCTGGAGCTGCCGCCGTTGAGCACGAAGGTGTCAGCGGCTGCGAGCGCTGCGCTGTCTGCGAGGGAGAGCAGCTTTTTCTGCCCGAGGTAGAGGCTGCCCGCGGCGGCCACCACCGTGATGATCAGCAGCGCCAACAGGACGTAGCCAATCAGGAGCACCATGACCTGGCCGTCCGCATCGCCTTCCTGGGCCGGTGCCGGACTTGTGCCTGATGCCGTCATTTGAACCTGCCCACTTTTTGGGTGGCGGTGGAATCAACTGTAGCGGCGTTGGCGTTGACGCCGGGAACTGCACCCACCACGGGCAGTTCCACTCGCAGCTGCACGTGGGCGCTGACGGTTGTGCCGGGTGTGAGGCAGCCGGCACTGCAGCTGATGGTCAGTTGGGCGGCACCCGCGTCAAAGCCCATGTCTTCCACGGCCAGTCGGACCGCCTGCTCGGCTGCCAGCTGGGCGGCCGGGAGGTCGCGTTGCATAACAAACACCTTGGCTGCTTGGTCTGCCGCACCCACCACTGCGTAGGCGCCGCCCTGGACCTGGCCCACTGTCAGGATGAGGTACACCAGGGGAACCATGAGGAGCACTGCCAGAAAGATGAACTCCACAACGGCGCTGCCCTCTTCCTGTGTGGACGGTGGGCAGGTGTTATTTGGCAATGACGGCATGGCCGCTCATCTCCAAGGAACGGGCCGGGCCAAAGAGCCCTATCAACGGCAGTGGTGCGGTGATGGAAACCCGCAAAACGTCCAAACCGTTTCGGGTTTCCACACTGACCGAGACGTCTTGGACAAAGTCAGGTCCCAGCGCCGTGGCCACCAGATGGGTCGCCCGGTCCTGGGCGTCGGCTGCCGTCCTGTCCCCCAACGCGCCATATCTGGCGGCCGAGGATGCGGCGTCGGCCACGGTGTTGCGGACATGCAGAGCCAACGCCAACTGGAGCAGGGCCACGAAGATCACAGTGACCAGCGCACCGACCAGAACAAAATCCACCACGGCCGAACCCGTCTCCCGCATGCCGGCATGTGCTGGCGCTGCTTTTACGGCTGGACCTGGTCCATGGCCTGGTTGAACAGCCTCTCCAGGGCCGGCCCGGCGATGGCCAACAGCCCGGCCACGAGCACCGCGCTCATCAAGGTGATGAGCACCCAGCCTGGCACGTCGCCGCGTGTTCGCTCCCCTGCCCGGCGCCGGGAATGGTGGGGAAATTGCTGGTCCAGGCGCAGGGCCATCGTGGTGAACAGGTATTTTCCCACGATGAGCGCCACCACCCCCAGCCCCAGTAGTTTGTTCATGATGCTTCCTCTCCGAGCCGTGATGCGTGAATTCCTGTGGTGCTGGTCCTGCTTGATTTGTGGGCGCGTTCATCTAGAAGCCAAGCTGTAGTAGGGCCAGGCCCGGGAAAACGGCAAAGACCACCGTCAACGGGAGTACACCAAAAATCAGCGGAACCATCATGGCGATCTCCTTGCGCCCGGCCGATTCCATCAGCTCCCTTTTGGCCACATCCCGCACGTCCTGGGCCTGGGCGCGGAGCACGTCGGCCAGTGGTGTGCCCCTGTTGACGGCCACAGTTATCCCGTCGACAAAGCGCGCCAGCGCCCCAACATTGACGCGCTCGGAAAACTGCCCCAGGGCAACAACTAGTGGCATGCCGGTGCGGGTTTGAGCCAGAACCTTGCCAAATTCGCCCGAGAGGACCCCGTTGGAGGTGCGCGCCACCCTCTCCAGAGCACTGGCCGCGCTCTCTCCCGCACCCACGGCCAGGGCCATGAGTTCCGCCAGCGCCGGGAATTCGGCAAGCATTCGTTTTTGCCGGCGACGGATCTGGGCGCCAAGTAGGTAGTCGTAGAGCAGGTAGCCGCCCACCATGGGGCCGATGGTGAATGTCACCGCCCCCATGACGTTGATGACGCCCTGCCACAAGAGGAAGAGCGAGATGAGAATTCCGGCCGTGAGCCACGCCCCGGCCCACAAGAGCTGCTTGGCCCGGAATTCTAGGGCGCTCTCACTGCGTCCGGCCTGTTCCAGCCGGGCACCGATCCCGTGGACGCTGACGTTGAAACGCCCCAGCCTGTGCGCGGCGTCGGATAGGAGCAGCCGAAGGATCCGCTCCAGCGGGCCAAAGAGCGTGCGCTCTTCTTCGATGTCCAGTAGCCTGGACCGGCTGGCCACCGAGCGGAGCTGTGGTTCAACGCGTTGGGCAAAGCTGGGTTTCCGCATGACGGGGAGCCTGACAAGGATCAGCGACAACCCCACACCCAGAGTCAGTCCGGCGGCGATCACGGCCAGCATGTGTCCGTTCATTGCAACACCCGCTGCTCCTGCGGCAGGGCACCAATCCGCAACATGACCCGGTAACAGATCACGGAGATCAGCAGTCCCCCTCCCAACACCGCCCACCCTGCCGGGGAGTTGTACGCCGTTATGGCCTCGGGCCGGGTGGACATCAGCAGCAGGACCAGCCACGGTGCCGCCACGGCCAGCCGGGCAGCGTTGACCGTCCAGGATTGTCTGGCTTCGAGTTCGCTTCTCGTTCTGGCGTGGTCGCGCAGAAACTCGGAGAGCGTCCCCAGGAGTTTGCCCAAATCTGATCCGCCAACATCCCGGGTCAGCCGCAGGGCCTCGATGATTCGGTCCGCCACGGGGTCCGACAACCTGATCTTGAGTTTTTGCAAGGCTCCCTCGAATTGACCGGTTGCCCGGTAATCCGCCCCAAAGGACTGAAAATCCGTCCGTAACTGCACGGGCCCCTTGGTACCCAGCTGTACCAGGGCCTCGGGCAGGGACAGGCCCGCCCTGATGGCTGAGCGCAGGTGGTCCACAACCTCGGGCCAGAGTTCGCGCATAACTGCGCTCCGCCGTCGAGCCCTGGAACGCAGCACGGCGAAGGGAACATAGCCGCCCAGCAACGCCAAACACGCAGCGATGCCGGGCGCCCCCGTCAGCACAAAGACCAGCAGCGCAACCGCCGCAGCGAGACCGGCCGCACTGGCCACCAGGGAAGCCGGCGTGACTTGGGGCAGCCCCGCCTGCTGCAACAGTTGCACCAGCTTGCTGGCGTGGCCTGGGTTCAGCTGCCGGGCCGGCGCAGTCCAACAGGCGCTCCAGATCAGGAACATCCCCATCCCCGCCAGCAGACCCACCAGGGCTGACACTAGGACTCCCCCATGAGTGTGGCCACGTTGTAGCCGGCGGCGGCAAATTTTTCCGGTGCCGGCATGGCGGTCTCGGAGGCGCTCAGGACGCCGTTGACTGTGCTGAACACCATGGCCGATTCGATGATGCCGTTCTCCACCCGGCGCCCCAGTGCCAGAATTTGACCCACGCTGCGTTGTCCATTGGGCGCCCTGACGCAGTGCACCACCAGGTCGATGCAGGCAGCAACAGTTGGCACCACAAAGGCAGCCGTGATGTTCTCCCCGGCCAAGAGGGGCAGCGTGCAAATCTTGACGACGGCGTCGTGGGCAGAGTTGGCGTGCACACTCGCCATCCCGGGCAGGCCACTGTTGAGTGCTATGAGCATGTCGAGGCTTTCCGCCTCGCGCACCTCACCCACAATGAGCCGGTCCGGGCGCATGCGCAGCGCCTCCTTGACCAGGCGACGCAGTGGGATTTCGCCAGCACCCTCCAGGTTGGGCTGGCGGCACTGCAGCCCCACCACATCCCGCAAGGGCAGCCTCAGTTCAAAGATTTCCTCCACGGTGACCACCCGCTCCCGCGAACCAATCCCGGCAGCCAGACAGTTGAGCATGGTGGTCTTGCCAGCTTGGGTGGCCCCGGAGACCAGAATGTTCAAGCCGCTGCTGACGGCGGCACCCAGAAATCGGGCAGCTTGAGGGGACAGAGATCCCAGCTCTACCAGGTGGTCAAGCCGGCTGGCCCGCGCCGTGAATTTGCGGATGTTCACCGCCCAGTGGTTTTTGGTGATGTCCGGTATCACCACGTGCAGGCGGCTGCCATCGGGGAGGGCGGCATCCACGAAAGGTGAACTGAGATCCAGCCGACGGCCGGAACTCTTCAACATCCGCTCCACCAGGTCACGCACCTGCTGTGCGGTGAAGCTGACACCCGTCAGCTCCGACTCCCCATGCCGGGCCACAAAAACCTGGTTGGGGGCGTTGATCCAGATCTCTTCAATGTCAGGGTCGTCGAGGAAGGGCTGGAGTGCACCGAAACCTGCGACGGCGTTGAACACGTGCCGCCTAGCGTCCTCGCCGTGGGCCAGGGCTGGGACCGCGCCCAGCAGGGACCGTTCGCCATAATCGTTGACAGCTGCATCAACCAGCGCCCGCACCTCGGAGCCCTGCCGGAGCGGATCAAGGCCTTTGCGGCGGATGAGTTCACGGACTTCATCCTCAACCAGTGCCAGTGCATCCACTCAAACCACTCCCGCCCCTTTGCGGCGCCCGCCTACCCTGTGTTCTTCCACCCTGTGCTCAGGAGCCTAAACCCGCAGGCAAGGGGCGCGCTAGTGGCAAAAAGCAATCTGTGCATAACTTCCCAAACTGAAGTCGCGTAACTCATAATTAGGCATCAGTGTCACACATGCAGGCAAACTCACACCATCCAACAATCTTTGGGGAAATATGAAGAAATTTCGTGCAGGACTAATTGCAGTTGCCGTTGCCGGATCACTGGCATTTTCTGGTTCAGTATTGGCAGCATCGGCCTACACCCCCCAATTGACCGGAGCGATCGGAGCCAAGTATGAGTCGATGGGCGGCCCTACTTCTCAGCTGGGGCTTCCTCTTTGGGATGAAACCACAACCTACGGCGGCGCCCAGCAGAATTTCCAGTTCGGCATAATGTTCTGGTCCCCGGTTGGCGGCGCGCATCCCTTGTGGGGGGCCATCAACGCCAAGTGGTATCCCGGGCATGAGTCGGGCTGGCCCATCCGGGACGAGGAACCATTGGGTGGAGGCGCCATTGCGCAGCACTTCACCAACGGAACCATGTACTACACCCCGCAAATCGGGCTGCACTACATTGGAGCCGGCATACGGCAGGCATGGTGGAACAAGGGCGGGCAAACCGGTGTTGCAGGGTATCCCGTGACCGATGAAAACTATTGGTATGCTGGCGGCGCCTACCAAGTATTTCAAGGTGGAACGTTCTACTTCACGCCGAGATATGGGACAAAGCTCATTCAGGGCGCCATCCGTGCCGTATACGAAAACAACGGCGGCTATTTCTACATGGGCAGTCCCGTCACCGACGAGTATGCTGCTAATTCCACGACACGTGCCCAGCGCTTCGAAGACGGCGTCATCTACTGGTCCAAGGGACGAACTTGGGTCACTCGGAACTAGGCTCAAGTCAGAGAGAAAGTACGACCGCATTGTCAGTGCGGTCGTACTTTCTTCTCCCATCCCAGAGAAACTACTTCATCGACCAACCGGTTGCAGCTTTGAACTCGCGGTCAAACACAGGCTGCAGGGTTCTCATGTAGGTTGACGTGACGTGATTGTCGTCTTTGTACACGATGACGTTTCCAATGAGCGCCGGGCACGTGGTCGCGTTGCAGAAGTTGCTTGAGAGGTCCAGGAAGGTTGTAGCAGGCAACGAATCGGCAATGGCCTCCGTTGGCGACTCTGCAGCGTAAACGTTGGCTCTCAACACCCCGCAAACTGAAGGGTCGGAAGGATTCTCTTCTAGGCACGACGGCACACCTTCCGTAAAACGAGGGGTGTCACGGAGTGCAATGACTTCAATCCCGGCCGCGTTGAGGGTCGATACCGCATCAACCCATGACTGATCAAGGCGTTCCGCGACTTCTTTTCTACTGTCGGTGCGCGTACTGGTTGTCACGACCACGTCAGGCCTGGCGGCAAGGACTTCCTGCATGGTTTTCTTGTTGAAGTCCACGCAGCTGTCCGACAGCCCTGCAGCAGGGTCCGTGCCGAGCGGGCAATAGCCCTTGGTTATGGAGGTCACGCTCCAATTGTTCTTCTCAGCCATGGCCAAGATCGGTGTATTGAGCACGTGTGCGTGTGAACTTCCAATGACATAGATACTCTTCGAACCGTCGGTCACGGCATTCCTGCAACGGTTGATCATCTGCTCCCCATCAGACTCGCACGGACCTGAAAAAACGGGCCAATCCGAATCGATGGCCGTAAACGAGGGCAAGATGGGGGCCGCTGGCTCTGATTGATCTATGTACCCTGGCCACAACGATGCTGCACCGGGGTTATTCTTGCTGGCCCCGGCCAACAGTGAATTATTCTCGTTGGTGAGATGTACCTGCCAGGCTGTCAGTGGCAGGGCAACAATGGCGACGCACGAAATAATCACAACGATTGCCCGACGGCGTTTTTGTTCAATCCATTGGTTGCGGCGCAAGGGAGTGTCAACCCACTTTGTCATTGCCCACGCAGCAATGATTGAGGCCACAACTATGGCAAGACCAGCCTTCGGGCCGGCCTGGTCCCGACCCGACGCAACGAGGAAGATGACAAGAATGGGCCAGTGGAAAAGGTACAGGGCGTAGGAACTATCCCCAAGTTTGACGAGGGGTTTCATGCTGAGGAATCTGTCGGCACCAATTTTGCTGTCCGTAGATCCGGCAACAATGATGCACGCCGCCGCCATCGTGGGCCACAGCGCCATATAACCCGGGAACTGTTGCCCTACTTGCAGGACAAGTCCACAAGCCAGCATCGCGACGACACCCAGCCAGCCCAGCACTACTCGCGTTCCTCGGCTGAATTGAAGGTAAGGCAAGACCAAGGCGAGGAGGGAACCCAAAGCGAACTCCCAGAGTCGCGCCCTGGTGTCAAAGTAGGCAAATGTCTGATTGTTGTTAGTCGTGATGATCGAGAATATGAGGGAGCAGGTGAAGACGACACCGAAGATGTAGAGCAATAGCACTCGCACGCGCAAGCGAAGAACTCTCGCCAAGAGCGCAGCGAAAGCAAAAATAAGGGGCCAAAGTATGAAGATTTGCCCCTGGATCGACAGCGACCAAAAGTGTTGCAGAGGGCTGGCAACGCTGTGGTCCGTGGCGTAGTAATCCACCGATTCAGACGCTAGAAACCAGTTTTGGTAGTAAAACAAGGAAGCCCAGGTTTGGCCAAAAATACTGTTCCACCTGGACTCGGGCAGAAACAAGTAGGTGGCTCCGAGGGTGGCCAGCAACGTCACAGCGATCATCGGCAGGAGGCGTTTGAACAAGTGGGCCCAATACTTGAGCAGCTCCAGAGTTTTCCCTGATTCAAGCCTCCGGGTGAACTGACCGGTCAATAGGAATGCCGAAACGAGCAGGAAGATGTCGACACCGCCAGAAATACGGCCAAACCAGACATGGTAGGCAACCACCATAAGCACTGCCAGGGCCCTTAAACCTTGGACCTCTGGAAGATACTTCCGTCCTGTCCGCGCCACCATGGGAGCGTGCTTGGATACGGCTCTTCTCCCCTTGGCTTCCGGCTTCTGGATGGTGCCCTGTGTCATAAATTGATACCCCTAGATGATTTTGCTGCTAAACCTGCAGCATTGATCCCCCCGTCAAGTATACCGATTCGTTACCAACCGTTTACCTAAAGGGACCAAGTTCACACGCTATTCACAACCTTTGAGTCGGGGCCTTGAAGCTGTCGGCAAGGTTCGCTATGGCAGGAAGTGCTGCCCCTGCTACACGACCTTCGCCTTGGCGTAGGTGGCCTCGTACTGCGCCACAAAGGCTTCACGGCCACAATGGCCCACGCAGATGGTTCGGATTTCCGCCGGATCATAGGAATCGAAGTCCTTCCGGATCTGCACCATGGCTTGGCCGAGTTCTGCCCGGTTATCAATGCCAGCCAGCAAGCCGTTGGTTTCAACAACAGCGTTCCTGCCAGCCCACGTTGCGGTCGAGACCAACGGCAGCCCGCACGCCATGGCTTCCCACAGGACGGTACCGAACGCTTCGGCAACACTGGGCAGCACAAAAACATGGGCAGAGCTGAACTCCGCCACAATCCCATGGCGTGGAACTGGCCCGATGAAGTCCACTTTTTGTGAGATTCTCAGCCTGTCGGCAAGGGATTCCAAGCCAGCTTTGTGGATTGAATCCCCGGCAATCCTCAGCCGGACGTTGTCAACGTTGCTGAATTGCTCTGCGAAAGCTTCAAGGAGCAGGTCCACGCGCTTTCCGGGATCCAGATGTGAAACGTGACCAAAGACGAATGGGCCCTGGGGAACTTCTCGAGTGGCAATATCTTGGAATTGTGGGCTGAGCAGGCCCGGTATGTACTGCCACTTGTCGGCATCAATGCCGTAAGCCTCATTGAGCACTGGCACAAACCCCCGGGCGACGGCGACAAGCGCCGAGGCGGCATGTGCTGCCCGGCGCGCATGAACACCGCTCCATTTTTCTTGGAGCCGCTCCACGGACGACGGCCTGTGCTCGGTAACTATGAAGGGAATCCCGAATTCGTCAGAAAGCGCGTGCGTCACGATTCCCGCCGGGAACATGGCGTGGGCATGGAGGACATCCGGCAACCCATTTTCGCTGATGTACCGGGTGAGCAGCGCACGCCATGCGTGCAGGAGGACCCGTTCGTTTGCGCCTGGAACTTTAGGAAAGGGCAGCACCTTGTCCAGCCGAAACGTGGGGATCCCTGATTCAACGCTGCGGCGAATACCAGGCGTCCGGCCTCGCAGTTGCGCTGGCGAATAGATGGGGATGCCCTTGACGCTGACAACGCCAACATTGTGACCGGCAGTCGCCAGCGCTTGAGCCTGTTCGATGAAGAAGCTGCCGGAAAAGTCGGTCTCATCTGCTGGGTACCAAGACGGCAAGAGGAGAATATGCATTTCCTGTGGTCCCCTAAATTTTTTGGTGGCGGTCTGTGACATTCTACGTGTGGCCGCGGAGGTCTCCGATGCGCGGGTGCCCACAGGCGCGGTGAGAGAATAGCGGAATGCCTCTCGAGTCTCCCCTCCTTGCCCGCAGTCAATGGCGAACCCACACCATCTCCGCTACAACAACCCTCTGGGTCATGGGTGACGCATCCTGTGACGCCCAGCTGTGCCGGCTGATGGACGACGTCGAATCCCTCGCCGAAGGCCTCCGAACGGTCGCCGGGCATTTTGCGGCAGTGATTGTTGGCCCGGAAGGAATTATCCTCATTGAGGACCCCATTCGCAGTTTCCCGATTTTTTACACGGTGACGGGCACGGTTGCCCGAGTTTCCGACGGCGTTTCAGCCTTGGCCGGCGCGAGCGCCGACTATGTTGCTGACTACGACTCACGGATCGAATTCCGCCATGGGGCCTACGTAGCTGGAAGCAACACCCTTCATGCAGGAGTGCATCAAGTTCAAGCCGGCGAACTTGTGACCATCAGCGCCACAGGTGACATTTCACAGGAGTTTTACCGTCAAATCCACTATTCTGCCTTGCGCCTGGAAGAAACTGCCGCCGTTGACGCCCACTTCACCGCCGCCCTGGATGCCTCCATGTCCAGGCTCCTGGCACATGCCAAGGGGCGCCAGCTGGTTGTCCCGCTCAGCGGAGGCCTGGATTCACGGCTGTTGAGCGTTTATCTCAAGGATGCCGGCTACACCAACGTTGTGAATTTCACCTACGGCACCGGCAAAACACGCGAGGTGCTGATCAGCGAGCAAGTGGCCGCTGCCCTGGACCAAAAATGGCTTTTCTGCCCCTACGACGAGGCAACAATCCGCGATGCCTGGGACATCCCGGAAACCGCCGACTTCATTGAGTTCACCCACGCTGGAGCGTCACTGCCCCATATTCAAGACTGGTACGCAGTGCGTTGGCTCAAGGAGGAGGGCCTGATTGACGATGACGCCATTTTCCTGCCGGGGCACACCATCGTGGGCAATATGCATGACGACGCCATCCTTGAGGCTGAAAGCACCTCCAGGGATGACATCAAGGAACTGATCCTGAAGCACCACTACACACTGCAACCCGACAATGGCGCAGCCCACAGGAACGTGCGCCTGAAAAGAACCATTGACGCCTTTTTGGACCAGATTGGCTACGACGGCTCAGCGGTGTCACGGCTGACAGCGTTGGAGTACTGGAATGTCCTTGAGCGCCAAACGAAATACATCAACAACTCCGTGCGCAACTACGAGTTCTTTGGCTATGAATGGGCCCTGCCCATGTTGGACAGGGAAGTTTATCTGGCATGGGGGGATTTGCACCCCAACATCACACGCAACCGGGACTGGTATGAAGGCTATGTCAATCGGCGGTACTTTGCTGCGACCGGCCAGGATCTGGGAACTTTTGCCCCCACCGACGTCCCAAAAAGCAGTCGGGATGCCGTCAAGCGCATCTTGGGAAGCGTTGGGCTGCTCCGAGTGGTCGAAAGTTTTATCACGGCAAGGGCCGTCCAAAACCACCCCATGGGATTCAATTGGTTTGTTCGGGGCATGAGCCCCGCCGAGCTCTTCGCCTTCACCCGCAGCGGCGGGAATCTGCTGGGCGCCTATGCCGATGAATTTCTCACAGACACCTGGAACAGTCATTGCCGGCTTTTCACTCCGGAAGATACTTTTCACTAAGCTGGAATCATGCGAATTCTCAGTGTTGTTGGCGCGCGTCCCCAATTCATCAAACTAGCCCCCATCGCCACCGCCATGCGGGGCCGGGCGGAACACCTGATCGCGCACACCGGACAGCACTATGACGAGCTCATGAGCGATGTCTTCTTTCAGGACCTGGGCATTCCAGCCCCGGATTTCAACCTTGGTGTAGGTTCCGGCAAACATGGAGCTCAGACAGGTGCCATGTTGGCCGGATTGGAAGAGATTATCGAAGGATCCGCACCGGACTGCGTCTTGGTCTACGGTGATACCAATTCCACGCTGGCTGCGGCTATTGCGGCAACCAAGCTTCATGTGCCCGTGGCACATTTGGAGGCAGGCTTGCGTTCCTTCAACCGCCGGATGCCGGAGGAACACAACCGTGTCCTGACAGATCACAGTGCAGACCTGTTACTGGCTCCCACCCAAGTGGCCATGGACCATCTGGCCCACGAGGGCCTCGCCGCCCGATCCGTGCTTGTTGGCGACGTCATGACGGATGTGCTTTTCGCGGTGCGCGACTCCCTGGGCGATTCCGCTGCGCCGCTCCCAGCGGGCCTGGTCCCGGGAGAATACTATGTCGCCACCATCCACCGCCCGGACAACACTGATTCTCCAGCCAGGCTGGCTGCGATCGTTGATGAATTGGCTTCCCTGGACAAACCCGTGCTCCTTTTGGCGCATCCACGGCTGCGCAGCTTGGCCGACCAGCATGGCATCACCTTGGGCCGCGGGAGCATAATTCCGAGCCCCCCGCTCGCCTATCCCCACCTCATCAATGCGGCAAGGAACTCCGCCGGAGTGGTCACCGACTCAGGAGGCCTGCAAAAGGAAGCATTCCTGCTGCGCGTTCCCTGCACCACCATACGCCCGGAGACTGAATGGGTTGAAACGGTTGAACTCGGCTGGAATGCCTTGGTCAGCGACGATCTGACACGCTTGGCCAGCACTGTTCGGCGGCCTGCTCCTGCCCCAAGCGATGCCACACCCTATGGCGACGGTCAGGCGGCCGGGCGTTCTGTGGCTGCAATCCTGACCGCCTTTGGCGGCTGACATCACAGCGGCCGGACGCCTGATCCACGTCTATTGCTGAATTTATCCGTGGGATACTTGTTGGGTGAGTCGAACTTGGATTGTTATCCCGATGTACAACGAGGCAACTGTGGTCGCTGACGTCATCAAGGGACTGCAGGCCGAGTTTAACAACATTGTTTGCATCGATGATGGCAGCACAGATGGATCGCCAGCTGTTGCCCGTGCTGTCGGGGCTGTGGTGGTGGAGCATCCTGTGAATTTAGGTCAGGGAGCTGCCCTGCAGACGGGGTTGCACTATGCCCTGCTCGATCCGGGGACCACCGAGATTGTCACCTTCGACGCCGATGGACAGCATCAGGTGTCGGATGCGAAGGACATGGTTTCCAGGATTCGGTCCGGCGAAGCACAAGTTGTCTTGGGCTCTCGATTCTTGGATGACCGCACCCAGGTCTCAGCCCTGAAGAGATTGGTGCTGCGAGTGGCCGCGCTGCAATCACGACTGGCTACGGGCATGGCACTCACCGATGCTCACAATGGTTTGCGCGCCTTTGATGCCAGCACAGCAGCCAAGATCAACCTAACCCAAAACCGCATGGCTCATGCCTCCGAACTGATTCATCAGTTGTCCGAGATCAAGCCACGCTGGGTGGAACATCCTGTGAAGATTATCTACACCGACTATTCCAAGGCCAAGGGGCAGTCGCTGCTCAATTCGGTCAACATCCTCGCGGACCTTCTTTTTAGGTAACACCATGCAGATCATCGTTCAGATAGCTCTCGTTCTGGCTGTCATCATCGTTTCCGTGGCCCTGATGCGCGGCGGTTCCAACGCCCGCAATCTGGCCATCCGGCGGATGATGCTGGTCCTGTTCGCCTGCGTCGCGGCGGTTTCCGTCTTCTTTCCGGTGGCCCTCACCAGACTTGCACAACTCCTGGGCATCGGGCGTGGAACTGACCTGGTTCTCTACGCCCTGATTGTGAGTTTTCTGGTGTTCGTGGCCACCAACAACCACCGATTCCGCCAACTGGAAAAGTCAATCACCAAACTCTCCCGGCATGTGGCTCTCGAAGAAGCCGAGAAGCCGTGGCTGAGCAAACAGGACGACTCGTAGCTGGGGTCCGGACCGGCGCAGCACTTACCTCCTGATCCACACCTGGTAATTGCCCGAGCTGGCTACCAAGGAAAACTGTTCCAGCAGCGTCTCAATGGCCTTCGCCGAGAGCCCGTAGTCGGCATGGGGTGCGCCGACCACCGCCGCCTGGGCGTTGTTGAGTTGACTTTCCTGCAGCTCTTGCGCTGACACGCCAGTGCCCATGGCGGGTCGCGGCCCGTTCGTGGAGGGTTCTTCAACCATCCTGGTGCCGAAAACATCCACAATGGAACCACAACCATGGCGCATCGACCGGGACAATGAATCGCTCACAATGCCCATGTACGCATAGGTGGAGAACACGCAGTCATAGGGCGCCGCGGCTGCAACCAAGTCTGCCCCAACAACCCCCGGCAAGGGTTGCGGCTCCAACACGAAGCCTCGGACTCCCGCCGGTACCAGAAGAGCCAACCCGAGTGCAGCGATCACTGCACCGGGCACGCGGGCCTTCCCCCCAGATCTGTGGCCTCTGGGACCTTGCCGCCGTGAGAGGGCGGAGAAACAGGCGCCCACCGAAACACCGAGGCAGAGCGCCAGATACGGCGCAGCAAAATTGGGGTAGTGGTCAAAGAAGCTGGCGGAGGCAAGCAGGGCACAAACAACCACCGAAGCCAACATGGCCCACCAGAATTCCTCCCCCCATTCTCGGGGCTTGCGACCCCTGGAGAGTCCTACAACAGCCGCTGCAACCATGCACAGAACAGCCAAACTGCCGAATAGGAACAGCACCCAGGGTGCTGCGTGTATGCCAGCAAAATCGCCGAGCCGATGCACCATCCCCTTGGCAGTACCATCCGTTCGTGCCACCTGGGCCAGAATCACGTCGGTGAACATTGCACCGGGGGCCAGAACGAAGAAGGGCCCCATGACGAGAAGGCACGTCGCAGCTCCCGCCGCCATGAAGCGCAGCAACAGCCGTGGTCCGCAACGAACAGCCACCATGACGGCCAAGACAAGGACCGGCAGCAGCGCCCACAGCTTGAAGCACAAGGCCACGCCCAGAAATATCGCGGCAATCGTGACGGCCCGGCGAGGCGCTTGGCGATAATCTCGCAGGGCAAGCAACGCCGCCAAAACACATGCGCTAAGAACCGGCGAAAGCATGATGGAGCGTTCAGCTATCGTGGCGATCGATCCCACGGCATACAGGCCCGCACCGGCTATAACTGCCGGGTACCCCCATCGTTTCAGGAGGATGCCCAGCATCAGGGTGTTCAAGGTTCCTATCAGGGCAAAGAACACCCTGGCGGCGGCAACGCCAGCCGGGTCGGTGGCCAACGCTCCAATAAGTGCGAAGGGCAGCATGAGTACCGCAATGCCCGGAGGGTGCACCAAGACATAGTCCCGATAGGGCAGGGATCCTGCCAGCAGGTGCACACCAGCAGCATAGTGAACGCCGTCGTCGTAGCCCCTAAACCCACCCAAGGTGCCCGATTCAAGCAGCGGCAGCAGCCGGGTGAGAAACGCCAGAACGCCCAGGGCGCCAATGAGCAGTCCCGGCGCGAACGGGGCGTTGAAACGGTAAATGGCCACTTTGTTCCTTTTGCGTCAGCGCTGGCGAGACTCCGTTTAGGGGTGGGTGGTGAGCTCGGCAGCCACTTGGCGGGCGCGGGCCTGCCACGTGTTGTCCGCACGAAGGCCCATGGCTGTCTGTGTCACCGTGGCAATTTTCTCCGGGTGCTCGGCGAGATCATCAAGCAGCCGCGTCAGCGACGGGGCATCGAATGGGACAGCCCAACCGTTGCCCTGACTGGCCACGAACTGGGCCACATTGGTGCCTTGGTTGACGATGACGGGTTTGCCGAATCCAATGTACTCAGCAAACTTGATCGGGGCGGCAAAGGAACGGTAAACGCTGGGTTCGATGAAGAGCATGCAGATATCCGCCTGCTGGTAATACGGTATGAGGTCCTCGCCGTTCTTGTGGACCACTTGGATCCGGTCATTGAGCAATTCCCGGTAGCCTGCCGCGTTTTGCTCCCATTCCTCTTCCCGGGTACAAATGGTCAGGTAGGCATTCTTGGAGGCTGCAACGGCACGGACACAGTCGTGCATGTTGTAGTAGCTGCCAACCCCTCCCACGTAAAACAGGTGGATGCCATCCTTGGGTATCGCCGGCACGTCAACAATCTCCCCGCCTGGCGGAAAGGGGGGGTGCCTCCCCTCCCGGGGGTGTGGGAAAAAGTTTCCCATGTTCAATAAAGGGAGAGAAAAACTGTTCAAAGGGAAACCACCGGACAGAAAGA
>NZ_JBTNDR010000051.1:0-21988 GCF_054510895.1 Arthrobacter sp. HLT1-20
CGTACGGGCAATCAACGCGAAGACAATACCGAACAACAGAACCTTCTGCTGATCCTCACGAGGAACCTTGAAACTCGCCATAATGACCAGGAACACAAACAAGTTGTCAACGCTGAGCGCTTTTTCCGTGATGTACCCGGCAAAGTACTCACCACCCATCGTGGCGCCACCAAACACAAACACAGCAATGCCAAAAACAACAGCCAAGCCAACATAAATGGAAGACCAAATGGCAGCCTCACGCAAGGTAGGAATATGCGCCTTGCGGATATGGAAGAAGTAATCAAAGGCCAACAGGCCCAAAATAACCACAATGGTAATGCCCCAAATCAGGGGTGAAACAGTCATGAGGTACTTTCGCTAGTTTCGTGTCGGCAAGGTCTGCCAAATTCCAGAAAATTTGAGCAATGCCCGGCCCCTGAAGTCAGGGGTCGGGCAATCGCTGATGTGGTGAAGGGCGTGGTCCGGATTTAGTCGTTGCCGCGCAGAATGGCCAACAGGCGCAGGATCTCCACGTACAGCCACACAAGGGTCACTGTCAGGCCGAAGGCCGCTGTCCAGGAGTACTTGGCAGGCACGCCGCGCTGCACACCCTGCTCAATGGATGTGAAGTCAACAATGAGTGAGAAGGCGGCCAAACCAATGGCCAGCAGGCCAATGACAACCCCGAAGGGGATGTTGGTGCCGGGGATGTCCATGCCATTGATGCCCCACGGGGTGGTGGTGACATTGAAGATCATGAGGAAGAAGTTCACCAGCGAGAACAGCGCGTAGCCGGCCATGGCGATGATGAAGAAGCGTGTCATCTTGGGAGTGGCGCGGACCTTGGCGTTGCGGAAAAGCACCAGGGTCACCAGGAACACGCTCAGCGTGCCCAGCAGGGCCTGAATGGCAATTCCGGGGAATTGTGCTTCAAGCACACCGGTCAGGGCGCCAAGGAACATGCCCTCGAACACGGCGTAGGCCAGGATCAGTGCCGGGGACGGCTCCTTCTTGAAGGAGTTCACCAGACCCAGCACCAAACCAACAATCATGCCCGGCCACATCAGGATGGGGGCCATCCAGCCAAGGGCCGCACCAACCAGCACCAGGCCAAGGGTGAAGACAGTCTTCATGATGACGTCGTCGTAGCTCATGCGGCCTGTCTGCGAAGCATTCGCAGAGGGCTTGCTGTACATGTCCTGCAACTGGGCGGCAGAGAACTGCGCCTGCGTGGACATGGTGTCGGTCCCGCCGTTGAGGTAGCCACCCTTGTTGGAGGGTGTGTCCTTGAAGTTCTTGTTGTTGGCAAAAACCGGATTTCCACCTAGTGCCATTGTTCTGATTCCTTAGAAATTAGTGGACAAAAACGATCTATTAGGTACTTAGTATGACGTTCGAACCACCGTTTTTGTTTCCGGATTCCTCAGGAAACCGCCACGGACTTACTTGGTCTGCAGGTACCCCAGGTCGGACTCGAACCGACACTTTACAGATTTTAAGTCTGTTGCCTCTGCCATTGGGCTACTGGGGCGTAGCTTGCTTTCCAGCTGCAATCAACACTACTGGATGGTAAGCCTGCTACAGAAACCGGCAGTTAAAGTGAGTTGAACGGCTCAGAATACTTAAAGTGCCCATGGTGGCCGGGCTTGTACGCATCCAAAGCCAGCGCCATGAAATGTGAACCCCACGACGGGTCCGGGGAACTGATTCCCATGGAGTCCGCCGGCACAAACCCAAAGCGGGGGTAGTATTCCGTGCTGCCCAGAAGAACAAGGGTTGACTCCCCCATCTTGTTGGCCCGGTCAATAGTAGCGTTCATCAGGGCCGCGCCCACACCCTGGTTCTGGTACGCAGGCAGCACGGCAATGGGGCCCAATCCCAGCGATTTTTCGGCACCAATCCAGCCACGGGTGGTGATCACGTGGCCCAGAATTTCGCCCCGGTCCGATTCCGCCACGAGCGACAACTCCGGAATGTATTCGCGCGAGGCAAAGAGCTCACGGAGCAGCTTGGCCTCCACAGGTTCGGGAAAGGCGGCCGCCACGAGGGCCAAAATTTCCGGCCTGTCCCCGGCCTGCTCGCGTCTAATGATCATCAAAACAGTCTAATGCCTGCACCTGTTAGCAAACCGGGAGGCTGGAAAACGCGACGGCGACCCTCCCGCAGGTGGGGAGGGCCGCCGTCGTGCTTGGGTCAAGAAGGTGAGCGACCCGTGAGGTGCTCACTACTTCGAAGCAGTTGCTTCTTCCTTGACCGCCGGTGCTTCCGCCTTGGCGGGCTCGGCGGCCGGGGCAGCCTCGGCCGGCTTGGCAGCAGGCTTCGGGGCCGGGGTGGCCGCCGTGACGAACGCGCGGCGCGGGTTGTCCAGGAATTCGAGCTGGGCCAGGTCGCGGCCGGCGAAGAAGGCGACGAACCAGTCCATGAGCACGCGGAACTTGCGCTCAAACGTGGGCATGGCCAGGCCGTGGTAGCCGCGGTGCATCAACCAGGCCAGGGGGCCCTTGAGCTGGATGCCCATAACCTTGGCAACACCCTTCCACTCGCCGAAGCCGGCAACAGCACCCAGGTTCTTGTGCTTGTAGCCGGTCAGCGGCTTGTTGAAGCGGCTGGCCCACAGGTTCTTGGCAAGGCGCTTGGCCTGGCGGAGGGCGTGCTGGGCGTTAGGGACGCAGGTGCCGTCCGGCAGGCCGCCGGTAACATCCGGCACGGCTGCAACGTCGCCGGCAGCCCAGGCGTTCGGGATGACACCGAATTCGCCGTTGATCTGCAGGTTGACGTTGACCGAAACGCGGCCGCGAGGCTCGATCGGGAAGTCGGTGGAGCGGACCATGGGGTTGGCCATGACGCCGGCCGTCCAGATGAGGGTGTCAGCATCAAATTCCTGCGCAACGGACTTGTCCGGGAGGTTGATCAGCTTGAGGTTGTTGTTCTCTGCGTTGTCCAAGGACGTGTTCAGCAGAACCTCAACGCCGCGGCTGCGCAAGTGCTCCACAACCCACAGTGCCTGCTTCTCGGTGACCTCGGGCATGATGCGGCCCATGGCCTCAACCAGCACGAAGCGCAGTTCGGACTGCTCCACGCGGTTGTTCAACTTGACGGCGGCGCGGGCCATGTCCTCGAGCTCGGCGATGGTCTCGATGCCGGCGAAGCCGCCACCAACAACCACGAACGTCAGGTGGCGCTTGCGCAGCTCGGGATCGGCTTCCGTGGAGGCCAGCTCAATGAGGGACAGCACCTGGTTGCGCAGGGCAACAGCTTCTTCAATGGTCTTCAAGCCGATGCCGGACTCGGCCAGGCCCTTGATGGGGAAGGTGCGGGTGACAGCACCTGCCGCGATAACCACATCGTGGTAGGGCAGCTCGAACGGAGCGCCGCCGTCAACCGGGGCAACAACTGCCGTGCGGTTTTCGTGGTCAATGTTGGTCACGGCGCCCTGGATGAGCTCGGTGTCCTTCAGGTGCATGCGGTGGGAGACAACCGCGTGGCGGGCCTCGATGTTGCCGCCGGCCACCTCGGGCAGGAACGGCTGGTACGTCATGTAGGGCAGGGGATCAACGAGGGTGACGATGCCACCGGACTTCGCGATCTTCTTCTGCAGTTTAAGCGCCGTGTAAAAGCCGACGTAGCCGCCGCCAACTACAAGGACGCGCGGTCGTGCTGAAAAGGTGGGTGTGATTGCCATGAGTCCATAATACCGCTCTTTGTGAAAATATTCACTAGCCTGTTACACGACGGCGTAACGGGCTTGCGTCGTCCCGTCCAGTGTGCCGCTCCCCCTCGCCGAACGTACAGTTGATGCCGATGTTCGCGCTCAACATCGGCATCAACTGTACGTTCGGGAGGCTAATGCTTGTGGCCGGGCCGTTGCGGCCGGACCTCCTGGCTGGTGTGGGCACCCCAGGCGCCCTCGGAATCCTCATCGGTGCCAGCGGCGCCGTCGGACGCCAGTATTCGTCGGCGGACCAGCACGAGGTGGGTGCTGCCGGCCGCGAGAATTACCACGAACAACCCCAGTGACCCCAGGACCAAAGCCTGTGGCCCGGCATTGGAGAGTTCCCCGACCGGGACGGCAACGGGGGCAGCATGCTCGGACAGCGTGGCTTTGGGCTGGGGGACGCTGGTGGCGGGCGGGCCGTTGGTAGGTGGCACCACCTCACCGCGGCGGTGCACGCGAATCCATTCAGAAATGCTGCCCAGGGGGTTCTTTTGGACGACGGGAACATCGGCATTCAGGGCTGCTCCGGCATCAAGAATCCCGTAGCCGTAGATGGCATTGGGCAGCCCCTCACCCTTGGCCTTGGCGGTGGAGATGATGCGGTTGATGACCTGGGCGGCCGTCATCTCCGGGTACTTGGACCGGATCAGGGCGGCCACGCCGGAGACGATGGGCGCGGCACCGCTGGTGCCGTTCCATTGGGCGTAGCCGCCGCCGGGCAGGCCGCCCACCAGGTCCTCGGCTGGGGCACTGACACCAATGCTGATGCCTTGTGAGGACGAATCAACGCTGGCTGTGCCGTCCTTGTCCAAGCCGCCCACGGCCAGGACGCCGGGAATCGTGGCGGGGGCACCCACCTGCTCGCTGCCGGATTTGCGGTTGCCCGCCGCCGCCACAATGACAACATCCTTGGCTTCCGCGTACGCAAACGCATCGTCCCAGCTTTGTGGCCAGGCCGTTGAGGTACTGCCCAGGGACATGTTGATGACCTTGGCGCCCTGGTCCACGGCCCACTTCACAGCTGCCGGGATCTGGTCGTCAATGTTTTTTCCCGAGGGGTTCTCGCTACCCAACCACACGGAAACGCTCAGGAGCTCGGCCTTGGGCGCCACACCGATGACCCCGTCGGGACCTACGCCCACGGTGTCCTTGGCAGGTGCGCTGCTGCTGGGCTGGGCCGTTTTGCTGGGCTTGGCGGTGGCTGTGCTGGAGTTGTGCCCGCGCCCGGCCAACATGGTTGCCACGAGGGTGCCGTGCTCGGGCTCGGCCCCCACACCCTTGCTGCCGTCGGCGGAGCCAGCCCCGGACATGTCGGTGCCCCCCACCACGGCGCCGGCCAGGTCCCTGTGGGAGTTGTCGATGCCGCTGTCGATGATGGCAATTTTCACGCCCTCACCCTGGGTTTCCTCCCACGCCGTCTCGATGCCGTACTGCTGCAACCAATATTGCCGGTTGCGGATGTCGTCCGCCGAGGCCGCCGGTGCCGCCACGAGTGCCAGGGAGGCGGCCAAGGCAAGCGTCATGAGCGCGGCAGCAAGGCTACGCTTCCGTGGCGCTAACTCCATGAATGCTCGATTCCAGTTGAGGTCGGGATCAGTTTTTGGCCGCACCCAGGGCAATTCCGTCAAGAATATCGTGTTCGCTGGTGGTCACCGATTCCAGCCGTCCTGCGTTGAGCCGGGCCACCCGCCGCAGCACTGTGCGCCAAATCAGCGCGCCGGCCCCAATGACGTCCACCCTGCCGGGGTGCATGAATCCAAGCTCGGCCCGCTCGGCGCGGGTCATGGACAACAGGGACGAAGCTGCGGCGTCGATCACCTGCCGAGGCACGACGGCGGCATGAATCACCTCGCTCTGGTAGCTCGCCAACCCCAATGCGTGGGCTGTGATGGTGGTGATGGACCCTGCCACACCCACCACCTCATCCACCGCGTCCAACCCCATCGCGGCAACCACCTCGTCGAGCTTGTCGTCAATGGCGGCTTCCGCGGCAGCAATTTCGGCAGCCGTGGGCGGGTCGCTTTGCAAATACCTTTCGGTGAACCGCACGCAACCCATGTTGGTGCTGAGCGCACCGCTGACACCCTCCGAGTTGCCAACGACGAACTCGGTGCTGCCGCCACCCAAATCGACCACAAGAATGTTGCGGTGTGCCGTGGTGGGCAGCACGCTGGCCGCCCCGGCAAAGGACAAGCCGGCTTCCTCGGCACCGCTGACAACCTCAGGAGCCACCCCGAGCCGGGCCTGGATCCCCGCCGTAAAAACGTCCTTGTTGCCGGCGTCGCGCGTGGCACTGGTGGCAACAAAACGCACCCGCTCCACGCCATGGGCGGCGATCAAGGCGGCATAGTCCTGCGTTGCCGCAAAGGTCCGCTCCAGCGCATCCTCGGCAAGCATGCCTGTCACATCCACGCCTTGTCCCAGCCGGACCACGCGCATTTCGCGGTGCACATCGTGGAGCACCACGCCGCCGTGGTTATCTGGGACAACGTCTGCAATGAGCAGGCGGATGGAGTTGGTTCCGCAGTCAATGGCGGCAACACGCATGGAAAAGCCTTTCGGGTGGTGTTACTCGGCTGGCGACGGTGGCGCTACTTTTCGGTGCTGGAATCCGTGCTGGAAGCGGCGGCTTCGTCCTTGAGCTGATTCAGGTGCCTGACGTGCCGGCTCAGGTCCTTGTTCGGCACGGGAGCCTGATGGTCCCAGGCCCCTTCGCAGTAGCAGCTCTCGGCCGTCCACCACTCGGCCACGGCGGCCAGCGCCTCATCGCCTAGCGGGTTGACGCCGGGACCGGCAGCCAGTGCGTGGCCAATCAGCACGTGCAGGCACTTGACGCGGGTGGGCATGCCGCCGGCGGAAATGCCCGCAGTCTCGGGAACGGGGCCGGTGCCGGCGCGTTCACCAATGGCTTCACGGGCGGCAATGTAGGCCTCGTGGGCGTGCTGGTAGGCAGCCGCCAGTTCCGTGTCAACGGCCAGCCTGTCAGTCATCTCATTCATCAGGCCTGCGGCCTCCAAACGGGAGGCTGCCGCCGTGAGCACGGGGTGAGTGAGGTAGTAGGTGGTGGGGAACGGGATGCCGTTGCTCAGCCGCGGCGCTGTGGCAGCCACCAGCGGATTGCCGCACACGCATCGGGCCGGGATCTCGACGACGTCGCGCACAGGCCTGTTGAGCTGGCGGCTGAGCGTGTCCAGGTCCAGCGCAGTGGGGACGCGCCCGTCCGTAGCGGAGCTTTCTGTTGCGGGCACGAGGGGCCTTTCATGGAACTGTTTCAATGCTGGCGGCTGCCATTCCCGTGGACGGAGTGACACACGCGCGCCGATTGTCTTGGCTTGGCGGTGGGGTTCAACCAGCCATTTTACCGTGCTGGAGCGGACGCCATGAATCCGGCTGTCTGCTCAGGGGGCTGGTTTGGTCGTGGGGACTGGGGCCGGAGCCGTCGGTGCCGTTGTTTCGGCGGACTTTTTCACGGCCCCCCACAGGGCGTCCACCCAGGGCTCAACGGTGATTTCCGTGGCCTTCTTGGCGGTGGTGGCCTGGGCGGCGGCAGCCTTGGCGGCGTCCACCGAATCCTCAGTCCCTGCAGCGCCGTCGGCGCCATAGACCCAGTATCCGGTCTCCCCCGGCATGAGCATGCTCACCCTGTCCCGGGCCTGCTGCTTGATGTAGGCGGGATCGTCCCAGCGCAGCAATTCGGCACTGTAGGCGCTTTGCTGGGCTTCCTTGGCGGCAATGTCGTCGCGCAGGGCCGAGATTTCAGCTCGTTGTTGCAGGTAGGTGTGCACATTGGGGGCCAGGAGCAACGTGACAACACCCATGGTCAGACCCAAAACCAAAAGGCGGCCGGAGAACCTGCGGGCCGGCACCGGGCTGCTGCCGGCGGTGTGGATGACGCCGTCCTGATGGCTGCGACTGGTGGGCGCCGAGGCACGTTGCCGGGCCTGGGGCCCGCCTGCCTTAGCGGCGCCCGGGGTGGGCTCACCGCCTGAGCCAGCGTCCGGCGTCGTGCCAGAAACCGGGGCCGTGGGAACTTTCTTTGACTCCGGGTCAGCACCCATGCCGGCTGTGAACTGTGCTTTAGGCACCGAGGGCCGTCGCGTGGCCATGCTTCTCCTAAACCTTGCCTAAAAAAATCAACTGCTGCTGCCCAGTCTAAACGCAGGGCGCCCTTACCTTGGGGAAGCCACCACGGGACGTGGGGCGCCGATCCCGCGCCGGAAACAGCAAAGCCGCGGCGGCCGGTCCAGGTATGAGTTTCCCTACCTTGGGCCAGCCGCCGCGGCCGGAACTGCTCTTTAGCCCTTGAAACGCGGGAACGCGCTGCGGCCTGCGTAGCGTGCTGCGTCATCGAGTTCTTCTTCGATGCGCAGGAGCTGGTTGTACTTGGCAACGCGCTCGGAGCGGGCCGGGGCACCTGTCTTGATCTGACCGGCGTTGGTGGCAACGCAGATGTCAGCAATGGTGGTGTCTTCGGTCTCGCCGGAGCGGTGCGAGGTGATGGTGGTGTAGCCGGCACGCTGGGCCATGGAGACGGCGTCCAGGGTCTCGGTCAAGGAACCGATCTGGTTGACCTTGACCAGCAGGGAGTTGGCCGTCTTGGTCTCGATGCCGCGGGAGAGGCGCTCGGGGTTGGTGACGAACAAGTCATCGCCAACAATCTGCACCTTGTCGCCAATGGCGTCGGTCAGGGTCTTCCAGCCTTCCCAGTCATCTTCATCCAGGGGATCCTCGATGGAGACGAGCGGGTAGTCGCGGACCAGTTCGGCGTAGTAGGCGCTCATCTCGGCGGCAGTCAGGGCCTTGCCTTCGAACTGGTAGGCGCCTTCCTTGTAGAACTCGGAGGAGGCAACATCCAGGGCCAGGCCAATGTCCGTTCCAGCCTCGTAGCCGGCACGCTTGATGGCTTCCAGGATCAGGTCCAGGGCTGCACGGTTGGAGGGGAGGTTCGGCGCGAAGCCACCCTCGTCGCCCAAACCGGTGGAGAGGCCCTTTTCCTGCAGAACGGCCTTGAGGTTGTGGTAAACCTCAACACCCCAGCGCAGACCCTCGGAGAACGTTGCCGCACCCAAGGGAACGATCATGAACTCCTGGATGTCAACATCGGAGTCGGCGTGTGAGCCGCCGTTGAGGATGTTCATCAACGGAACGGGCAGAACGTGCGCATTGGGGCCGCCCAGGTAGCGGTACAGCGGCAGGCCGGCGGACTCCGCTGCGGCGCTGGCCACGGCCAGGGAAACACCCAAGATGGCGTTGGCGCCGAGCTTGCCCTTGTTGGCGGTGCCGTCCAGCTCCAACATCATGGAATCGATCAGTCGCTGGTCAGTGGCGTCGATGCCCTCGAGTTCCGGGGCGATGACTTCCAAAACAGCCTCGACTGCCTGCAAAACACCCTTGCCCTGGTAACGGCTCTTGTCGCCGTCGCGGAGCTCCACTGCCTCGAAGGCACCCGTGGATGCGCCGGAGGGAACACCAGCACGGCCCATGGCGCCGTCGGTGAGGAGAACCTCTACCTCGACTGTGGGGTTTCCACGGGAATCCAAAATTTCGCGTGCATGAATGGCTTCAATAAGTGCCACGTATTGCTCCTAAAAGTCAGCTTTTTACAGTACAGGTTCGACCACGCTGTCGCCTCAATCGTAGCCGACGGCGTGACGGGGCACTCTTTACTACGCTCAGGGCGGCATTGTGGCGGCCAATTTGCCGCACGTCCGGCCGAATTCCTGTTTCACATGACACCTGCGTGCCGTTCGTGCCGTATGTGGCGCCAGCTTCACACTGGCGCCACATACGGCACGAACGGTGCGCGGGCGTCGAAGTCAGCAGGGCCGCTGGCTAGTTTTCTTCCTGGAAAGCGCGCACGGCAAGGCGCAGGGCCCGTTCCGCGTCCAGCCCGCGCTCCTGGGCTGCCCGTACGACGCCGAACAGCACCTTCCCGAGCTCGTCTTCAGTCCGGACGTGGCTGGCCAGGTCCACAGCGGACGGTGCTGCACCCAGTCCAGCCCGCGCAGCCCGTTCCAACGACTTTTGCGCCATGGCCAACGCCGGCAGGGACCGCGGAATACCCGCGAACGGGCCGCTGTCCGGGTCCTGCGAGGAACCAGCGCCGGCACGTTCCTCGGCCTTGACGCGCTCCCAGCTGGCCTCGATCTCGGCGATCGTGGCAGGAAAAGTTGATTGCAGGGAGCCGTCGGCGTGAAACACGTGGGGGCTGCGCCGGATCATTTTGTCACTGAGTCCGCGGGCCACGTCGGCCAGCTCAAATTGCCCCGATTCCGCAGCCAGCCGGGAGTGCAGGACCACCTGCAGCAGGATGTCCCCCAGTTCACCGGAGATTTGATCGCCGTGGCCGGTTTCAATGGCCTCGATGAGCTCGTACGATTCCTCCAGCAGGTACGTGGTGAGGGATTCGTGGGTCAGCGCCGCGGTCCACGGGCAATGCTCGCGCAGCGCTGCGATGACGCCAACAAGGCGGGCCATTTCCAGTGATGTGGCAGCGGCCCGCCCGTCAGCGTCGGGAACGGAACTAGTGGTCAATCTTTCGCGTCGTCCGTATCGAAGTCCTCGGAACCGTCGAAGCCCTCAAAGTCGTCGGAGTCCTCAAAGTCCTCCATCTCATCCATGGCGTCCTCGAAGTGCTCAATGATGAAGTCCGCCAGGTGCTCGCGCGCTTCAATGGGCAGGAACGTTGCGTGCACGGCGTTCAGGGTCAGTTCCAGCACGGTGTCCAGCCCGTACCCAAAGGTCTCCACCAGCAGGCCAAATTCCTGGGTCAGAGTGGTGCCGCTCATGAGCCGGTTGTCGGTGTTGACGGTGATGTTGAAGCCGAGCTGGTGCAGCAGGTCAATGGGGTGTTCGGCGATCGTGGTGCCGAACGCCGCGATGGCGCCTGTCTGCAGGTTCGACGACGGGCACAGCTCCAGCGGGATCTGACGGTCGCGCACCCACTGGGCCAGATCGCCCAAGGTGACGGTGCCGACGTCGTGCCCGTCCTCCTCCTGCACGTCAAGGTGGATGTCCTCGGCAATGCGAACACCGTGGCCCAGGCGCAGGGCGCGGCCGTGGACCAGTGCATCCTGGATGCTGTCCAGCCCGGCTGCCTCCCCGGCATGCACTGTGGTGGGGAAATTGTTCTCGGCCAAGAAAGTGAAGGCCTCGGCGAAGCGGGAGGGCAGGAAACCGTCCTCGGCGCCGGCAATGTCGAAGCCCACCACGCCGTTGTCGCGGTGACGGACGGCCAGCTGGGCGATTTCGGCGCCGCGGTCAGCGTGGCGCATGGCTGTGACGATCTGGCCCACCTCGATGTAGCCACCCGCCCCGTCCACGGCGTCCATGCCTTCCTCCAGGCCCAGCTGCACGGCTTCCACAGCCTCGTCCAGGCTCAGCCCGGCGCGGAGGTGCTGCTCCGGTGCCCAGCGCACTTCGCCGTAAACAACACCGTCCTCGGCCAGGTCCTCAACGAATTCACGGGCCACCCGCACCAGGGCAGAATGCGTCTGCATGAGGGCAACCGTGTGTTCAAAGGTTTCCAGGTAGCTGACCAGGGAACCCGAGCTGGCTTGTGCCACAAACCAGTTGCGCAATTCTTCGGGGTCGGTGGCGGGCAGCACATGGCCTGCCGCGGCAGCCAACTCAATGATGGTCTCTGGGCGCAGACCGCCGTCCAGATGATCGTGCAGGGATACCTTTGGCAAGGATTTCAGGTCCACAACGGGGAGGGAGTGGGCTGCTTGCGCTGAAGTTGAGTTAGTCACAATCCCCACTCTAGGGATGAGAGGGGCGCTGCGCTAGTTGCTGCCGGCGCGGGTCGTTTGGGCGGTTGCGGGCACCGTGACGTCATCGCCATGATGATGGGGAAGCAGCGGAACCGCTGCGGCCGCCCGCCCAGGAGCCTCCGGCAGCGTTTTCTGCGTCTTCGGCACGGTTCCCGGGGACGTTTCCCCGTTGCTGGCAGGGGTGTCGGCTGCAGTTTCCACGGTGCAGGATTCCGCTGCAAGCTGAGCCTGTGCCTTGGCGGCCGCGTCGGCACGGACCTGCTCCGCGTGCAGGGCCGCCGCCAGGCCGGGCTCGGGGCGGGGCTGCAGTTTGCCGCGCTTCTCCAGGAAGTGGTGAAGATATTTCATGGCGTGGTCCACCACAAAGCCAATGAGAATGGCGAAGGTGATGGCGATGCCCACCCCGAGCAGCGGGTTGTCGTGGACCCAGCGGCCCGCAAAGGTTCCCACGGCCACGGAGTAGCCGGCCCACGTCACCACGGCAATGCCGTCCAGCACCACAAAACGGCGCCACGGGAAATAGGTGGCCCCGGCGGTGAAGTTCACGGCAATTCTGCCCACGGGAATGTAGCGGGCGGTGAAGATCAAGATGGCGCCGCGTTTTTCCAGTTCCTTGCCCGCCCAGGCAAACGCCCTGGCCCCGCGGGGGCGGCGCATCCAGTTGAAGCGGGTGGTGCCGAGCTTGCGGCCCATGAAGTACGCAATGTTGTCACCAATGATGGCGCCAATGGAGGCGCCAAGGATCAGCAGCCAGATGTTGGGGTAGCCGGTTTTGGCCGAAATGGATGCCAGCGCAACAATGGCGGTCTCACTGGGCAAAAAGAGGAAGAATCCATCAATGAGGCAGAACAAGCTCACGAGCGGGATGACCCACCATTGGGCTGCCGAATGGTCGATCGCGTAGTTGATCTGCCCCACGATGTGCATAAAATCCACAGTGGATGGTTCCTCTCCTGTGGTGGTTGTCTGCCCTAAGTTTGCCACGGCCGGGGCCGCTCCGGTATCCGTCCACAGGACTAGATCCGCAAGCGGCCCTCCCACCTTGGGACTACGGGCAAAACTCCGGCCCGTGCCGCCAGCAGCTCAGCTGATCCGTTCGATGATCAGCTGGTTTGCCGGGCGGGACCCCTCCGGGGCGATGGTCACGGCCCCAACAAGTGCTTCCTTGGCCCGGTCGAACTTCTCCGGCGTGTCCGTCAACAGCGTCATGAGCGGCTCGCCAGCCCGTACCAACGCGCCGGGTTTGGCATGCATGCGCACCCCGGCACCGGCCTGGACAATGTCCTCCTTGCGGGCCCGGCCTGCCCCGAGGCGCCACGCGGCAACCCCCACGGCCATCGCATCCAGGCCCACCAGGACGCCGTCGGCCGGGGCATAGACCACCTCGGACTCCCGGGCCACCGGCAATGCCTCATCCGGGTCCCCGCCCTGGGCTGCAATCATGCGCCGCCACACATCCATGGCCCGGCCGTCCTTGAGCGCTGCGGCAGGGTCGGCGTCGCGAATGCCGGCGGCTTCCAGCATTTCCTGCGCCAGCCGCACTGTCAGTTCGACGACGTCTTCCGGGCCGCCGCCGGCCAGCACCTCCACGGACTCCTGAACTTCAATGGCGTTGCCCGCCGTCAAGCCCAGGGGTGTGCTCATGTCCGTCAGCAGGGCCACCGTGTTGACGCCCGCATCCAGGCCCAGTGCCACCATGGTCTGGGCCAGTTCCCGGGCCATGTCAACGTTTTTCATGAAGGCGCCCGAGCCAACCTTGACGTCCAGGACCAGCGCCTGGGTGCCCTCGGCAATCTTCTTGCTCATGATGGAGGAGGCGATCAGCGGAATGGCCTCCACGGTGCCGGTGACATCCCGCAGGGCGTACAGCTTCTTGTCAGCCGGGGCCAACCCCGCACCGGCGGCGCAGATCACGGCACCCACCTCGGAGAGTTGGCGCATCATTTGCTCATTGCTGATGGTGGCCCGCCACCCGGGGATGGCTTCCAGCTTGTCCAGCGTGCCGCCCGTGTGGCCCAGGCCGCGCCCGGACAGCTGCGGCACGGCGGCGCCAAAGACCGCCACCAACGGCGCCAACGGCAAGGTGATCTTGTCCCCCACCCCGCCCGTGGAATGTTTGTCGGTGGTGCGCATGGGCGCCCCGGACGGGGACCGGAGGGCGGAAAAGTCCATCCGCTCCCCCGAGTTGATCATGGCGGCCGTCCACTGGGCGATCTCGGCCCGGTCCATGCCATTGAGCAGGATGGCCATGTTCAGGGCCGCCATCTGCTCGTCGGCGATGGTTCCGCGCGTGTAGGCGTCAATGGTCCAGGCGATCTGCTCCGGGCTCAGCGTGCCCTTGTCACGTTTGGTGCGGATGATGTCAACGGCGTCAAAGCTGGGACCTGCATAGTCTTCGCGGTTCATGGTGTGTCCGTCCAGTCGTCAGTGCTTGCTGTTGCTTGGTGGCTGAGGCCGTTAACGCTAGTGTTCCGGACCGTTGGCGGCGATCCGTGCCAAGTCCCGCGGCCCAAAGGCGACCGGGAGCACCTGGTCCATGGTCTTGACCCCTGAGGGCGTCATCAATTGGGTCTCCGCCGTACTGAATTCATTCAGGATCTGCCGGCAGCGCCCACACGGCATGAGGATTCCGCCGTGGGCATCAACACAGTAGAACGCCGTGATGAGGCCGCCGCCGTTCATCCTCGCTGCGCCGATCATGGTGCATTCGGCGCACAGGGTGAGCCCATAGCTGGCGTTCTCAACGTTGCAGCCGGAGACTATGCTGCCGTCCTCGAGCCGGGCGGCAGCACCCACGGGGAACTGCGAATATGGCACGTAGGCGTTGGCCAGTGCGGCCGTGGCGGCCAGGCGCAAAGGCTCCCAGCCGCCGTCGTCCAGGGCATGGCTCAACACGTCACTCCTTGACATAGGGTTGTCCGTCGGCTGCCGGGGCCATGGCCTTGCCCACAAATCCGGACACCGCCAGGATGGTCAGCGCGTAGGGCAGCATGGCCAGGAACTGGCCGTCGATGGGTGTCCCGGCCAGCGACAGGATGCTTTGCAGGTTGCCGGCAACACCAAAGAGCAGGGCCGCCAGTGCCGCGCCGATCGGGTTCCAGCGGCCGAAAATCAGGGCCGCGAGGGCAATGAAGCCAAGCCCGCCGGTCATGTCCTTGCTGAAGCTGCTGACGGCGACCAGGGTGAAGTACGCGCCTCCCACGCCCGCCACGGCGCCACCGGCCAGCACGTTAAGCACGCGGGTCCGGTTGACGTTGATGCCCACGGTGTCGGCTGCCTTGGGGTGTTCGCCCACGGCACGCACCCGCAGGCCCCACCGGGTACGGAACAGGCCAAACCACAGTGCCACCACCAGGATCAGCATGAAGTAGCCAATGAGCGACTGCCGGAACAGCATGGGCCCAAGGATGGGGATCTCCGACAACACCGGGATGGGGATGCCGGGCAGCTGGGCGGGCTGGTTGTAGATGGTGACCCCGTCCACCTTGGTCTTCATGATCTTCTCAAACAGGAACCCTGTCAGCCCGGACACCAGGACGTTGAGCACCACACCCACAATGATCTGGTTCACCACGTACTTGATGCTGAACAAGGCCAGCATGGCCGAGACCAGGACACCCGCCACAGCCGCCGCGAACAGCCCGGCAAAGGCGTTGTGGGTGATGGAGGAAACCAGCGCGGCCGTGAACGCACCGGCCAGCAGCTGGCCCTCGATGGCAATGTTCACCACACCGGCCCGTTCGGACAGGACGCCGGACATGGCACCAAACACCAGCGGCGTGGTGATGAGCATGGCACCGGTGAACAGTCCCACCAGGGTGATGTTCTGTGAGGTGGTGCCGCCGATCATCCACACCATCAAGCCCACCACAAACACCACGGTGAACGTCATGAGGACCCACTTGGCGATCTTGCCGGTGTCCTTGGTCTGGCTGTACGCCAGGTACGTCAGCGCCGCGCACATCACCGAGACAATGATGCCCATGGCCTTGGCTGGCAGCACCAGGTCGGGGACCTGCCAGACATCATTATCCTGGGAAATCCTGAAGGTGGCGGTGCCGCTGGGGCCCAGCAGGACGAAAACGACGACGGCGAACAGGGTCAGGATCCCGAGGAGGATCGGCACCTTCCAACTGCGGATAGCTACGGCGTCAACATGCGCTGACGGAGCGCTCTTGGCGATGATGCTCATGCTGTGACTCCTTCATGGCGAACTGCCTTGATCCGGAAGATGGAGCGGATCAAGGGAGGGGCGGCAATGAACAGCACAATCAAGGATTGCACCACGGCCACAATGTCAATGGAAACGTCGGCGTTGACGGCCATGGAGGTGCCGCCCGCCTTGAAGGCGCCAAAGAGGAGGGCAGCAAAGAATGTGCCCCACGGTTTGGAGCGCCCCAGCAGGGCCACCGTGATGGCGTCAAAGCCGATGCTGCCGGCAATGTCCGCGTCCAAGGTTTTCTCGGTCCCGGCCAGCTGGGTCACGCCAGCCAAGCCGGCAAGGGCGCCGGAGATCAGCATGACGGTGATGTAGCCGCGGGATACCAGCATGCCTGCCGTGCGGGCTGCGCGCGGGTTGGCGCCAATGGCACGGTACTCAAAGCCCAGTGTTGACCGGTTCAGCAGCCAGGAAACGGCCACGACGGCCAGCACTGCCACAATGAGTCCGGCGTGCAGCCGGTAATTGGGTCCCAGCAGCAGCGGGAACATGGCTGTTTCATGCATGGGCGGGCTGATGGGATTGCTGCTGGAGGGGTCCCGCAAGGGGTTCTTGAGCAGGTACAACACCAGGGAGACGGCAATGTAGTTGAGCATGATGGTCACAATGACCTCATGCGCACCTGTCTTTGCCTTCAGGAAACCGGCAATGCCGCCCCAGAGTGCACCGCCGATGGCGCCCGCCAAAACCACCGCAATGAGGTGGATGCCCGGGGGCAGCTCAATCATGAAACCAACCACACCGGCAAACGTGGCACCAATGATGATCTGGCCCTTGGCGCCAATGTTGAACAGGCCAACCCGGAAGGCCAGTGTCACGGCGAGGCCGGACAGGATCAAGGGTGTAGCAAAGGTCAAGGTCTCAAAGATTCCCAGCCGGCCCTGCCAGGTGCGGGAGTTCGGATCGTAGGTGGCGCCGCGCCACAGGGCACCGTAGGCTTCCGAAACGGCCGCCCATATGGCCCGGAACGTGGCGCCCGGGTCGCTGAAGAAATAACCCAACGCCGCTGTGACACGGGCATCGGTGAAGGCGATCAAAATTCCGCCGATGAACAGGGCCACCACCACTGCCAGGATGGAGATCATGGCGTTGCCGCTCATGATCTCCCGAACCAGCTGGGTGCCGTTGCTTTCCTTCGCCGGCTTTGCCTCCGGATTTGCCTCCGGCGGTGATGCCGGTTTCAGCTCCTCCGCCTTCGCGCCCTGGCCATCCGGTGCCGTGCCCGGACTTCCCATCTCTGCCCCGCTCATGGCTGCACTCCTGTGCCGTTGGAATTGTCTGTGCCGTTGGCTTCTTTGGCCTGATTGTCCATCTGTTCCTGTGCTTCGCCAGCGGGCAGGCCCGCCATCATGAGGCCGAGCAATGCGCGGCTGGATTTTCCGGGCACAATGCCCATGAGCCGGCCGGCAAAAAGTACTGCAATCCGATCCGCCAGCTCCAGCACCTCATCGAGTTCCGTCGACACAATCATCACGGGGGTACCGGCGTCGCGCTCGGCCACAATGCGTTTGTGCAGGAACTCGATGGAGCCCACGTCCACGCCGCGGGTGGGCTGTGAGGCGATGAAGAGCTTCAGGGGACGGGACAGTTCCCGCGCCAACACCACTTTTTGCTGGTTTCCGCCGGAGAGCGTGTCCGCAGCGTCCTGGGAGGACTGCGCCCGGACGTCGTACTCGGCCACCTTGTCCACGGCGTTTTTCGCAACGACGGCCCGGTTCATGGTGCCGCGGCGGGAGAAAGGCGCATGTTTATAAAGGTCCAGGACCAGGTTTTCGGCGATCGAGAACTCGCCCACCAGGCCATCATCCTGCCTGTCCTCGGGCACAAAACCCACGCCCGAGTCAAGGATCTGGCGCACGCTCTTGCCCACCAGTTCGGTCCCGCCCAGCGTGATGGAGCCCAGAACGTGCTTTTGCAGGCCCAGCACGGCCTCGGTCAGTTCGCTCTGGCCGTTGCCCTGCACGCCGGCCACGGCCAAGATCTCGCCCTGGGCCACACTCAAGGTGATGTCATCGAGAAGTCTCTGGCCGGCGTCGTTCATCACCGTCAGGTTATTGACCTGGAACGTGAGATCGCCGGGGGTGGCCGTTGCCTTCTCCAGCGTCAGGTTGACGGCGCGGCCCACCATCAGGGCTGCCAGCTCGGTAGTGGAGGCCGACGGCGCGGCGGAGCCCACCACCTTGCCGCGGCGGATCACCGTGATGGTGTCCGAGACGGCCTTGACCTCACGCAGCTTGTGGGAGATGAACACGATGGAGGTGCCGCCGGCCTTCAACTGGGCCATGATGTCCATGAGTTCATCGGTTTCCTGGGGTGTGAGCACGGCTGTGGGCTCGTCCAGGATGAGGATTTTGGAGTTGCGCACCAGCGCCTTGATGATTTCCACACGCTGCTGGACACCCACGGGGAGGTCCTCCACGAGCGCGTCCGGGTCAACATCGAAGCCGAACTTTGCGGAGATTTCGCGAATCTTCGCACGGGTTTCCTCCAGGTTCAAGACCCCGCCAAAGGTCGTGGATTCGGCACCCAACGCCACGTTTTCGGCCACTGTGAACACCGGCACCAGCATGAAGTGCTGGTGCACCATCCCGATTCCGGCCGCCATGGCGTCCGCAGGACCGGAGAAGCGCACGGGAACGTCGTCGATCAGGATCTCCCCGTCGCTGGGTTCGTACAGCCCGTACAGGACGTTCATCAGGGTGGATTTTCCGGCTCCATTTTCGCCAAGAAGGCTGTGGATCTCACCGGATTGCACCACCAAGTCAATGTGGTCGTTCGCCACCAAGGACCCAAATCTCTTGGTGATTCCCCGAAGTTCTAGTTTCAACGTTTTTAACCCGTCTGCGGATTGTTGGAGGGTGACTGGTGCAGGCCCAATTTTAGTGGCTGCGTTCCTGCGCCGGCACCCAGGGACAGGTCCGTGGGTGCCGGCGCAGGTGCGTAACCGTTCTAGCGGCTGGCTAGCGGTTTGCTAGCGACTCGTTAGCGACTGACAGGGGGCTACGGGGTGGTTCCCAGCAGTCCTTCGCTGGCCTTGGAGCCGACCTTGATGGAACCGTCGATGATGCCCTTCTTGATCGCTTCAAGCTGGCTCTTGGTGTCCGCGCTGACGGCAGCATCAAGGTCGTGGAACGGTGCCAAGGCAACGCCCTCGTTTTCCAGGGTGCCAACGTACGGTGTCGGATCGAACTTGCCGGCCAGGTCATCCTTGATGACAGCTTCCACGGCGGTGCCCATGGTCTTGATGACGGAAGTCAGCAGGATGGTCTTGTAGGTGGGTGCCGTCAGGAAACCGTCGGAGTCAACCCATACCAGCTTGACGTCCTTGCCACCCTTGTTGGCGGCCAGGATGGCGTCGCCTGCACCCTTGCCGAGCGGGCCGGCAACGGGCATAACCACATCGGCGCCTTCGGAGATCAAGTTGTTGGTGATCTTGGTGCCTTCCTGGATGATCTCAAAGGTGTTGGCGAAGGAACCCTGCTGGGTTGCAGCATCCCAGCCCAGGAGCTTGACGTCCTTGCCCTGCTTCTCGTTGAAGTACTTCACACCGGCAGCAAAACCGTCCATGAAGATGGTGACGGTGGGGATGTTGATGCCACCGAAGGTGCCCACCTTGCCCGTCTTGGACACGGCCGCCGCTGCATATCCGGCCATGAACGCAGCCTGGGCTGTGTCATACACAACCGGCTTGACGTTGGCAGCCTTGATGGTGTTGTCATCGACGATCGCGTAGTGCAGATCCGGGTTGGCCTTGGCAGCTTCCTCGGTGGCCTTGGCCAGCAGGAAGCCAACAGTGACAGTAAGGTTGCAGCCGGCGCTGGCCATCTGGCTCAGGTTAGGCGCAAAGTCGGCGGTGCTGGCGGACTGGGCTTCCTTGACCTTGATGCCCAGATCGGCCTTCGCCTTCTGCAGGCCCTCATAGGAGGACTGGTTGAATGACTGGTCGTCGAATCCGCCGGAGTCGGAGACGATGCAGCCCAAGTAGTTGGCCGCAGCCGCGTTCCCCGTGCTGCCACCGCCGCCGGGAGCCGGCGGGGCCTCTCCACAGCCCGTGAGCATCAGCGCAACGGCGCTGACTGCAACCGTGCCAACAACGGCTCCGCGCTTGACAGTGTTTAGAAACAGATTTTTCAAGGTTCCTCCATGGTATGTATGGCCGCTGGCAAGGAATGGCGCCACATGCCAGCGCGGGCCTGCCCCGTTTGTTCGTACCCCTTCCGGGGCCGGACGGCGGAGCGAACCCGCGTGCCTTGGCGCACCCCTGCGTCGCGGTGCTATGGAACACACTAGTGTCCTTTTGCTACCCGTAGGTAGTGCTGCAGGAGGGGGACCCGAACACCATCGTTGGGCAACCGTTACACAAGGGCTTCCAGAGTGCCAATATCAGCACTTTTTTCGTCCCACGTCAAGCGCTTGAAGCCACTGTTCACGCCGCACATGCCCAACCGGCCCGGACGGCGCCGTCGGTCAGTGCCGGTGATATGGCGGAGCCCGGGCAGGAGTGTTTGCGGCGCCCCGGTGCAGGTGAGGACAAGAGCTGCGGCGCACTGGCCAGCATGGTGGGTGGCTGGCCGGCCGGCCCGCTTTGGTGGCTGTGCGGACGGCAGCAACCACTGACTGTGAGGGACCTGGCCCCGCCATGCGGGGATCGACGATCGGACGTGCGGGAGTCCACGACCGGACGTGCGGGAGTCCACGACCGGCCAGAAGTGGCGTGTCCGGCGTCGGACTAGCAGGGGACGGGTCTCAGGGGCCGCCGGCATGGCGTGCTTGTCCGGCGCCAAGGCACGACGGCACTAAGGCACTACGGCACTAGGGCCGGGCAGTACTAAGGCCGGACGGTCCCGGGTTGGCGTAGTCCTTGAATCAGCCTTCGTCGGGCGAGCGCAGGGTGCGCAGGGCAGCGGCGCACAGCACCCGGATGCCCACCGAAAGGGCGCGCTCATCCACTATGTAGTCGCCGCGGTGGAGGTCATACTCCTCGCCTCCGGGGACGTGGGTGCCCAGACGCATCAGGGATCCGGGAATGCCCTGCAGGAACCAGGCGAAATCCTCCCCGCCCATGGACTGCGGCGCCAGCACCACGGAGTCCTCGCCCAATTCTGCGCGGGCTGCCGCCTCAATGACTGCTGTCTCGTGCTCGGAGTTGACCACCGGCGGGACGCCGCGGGTGTGCTCCAGGTGCACGTCGACACCGAAGGGGGCCGCAACCTGCTGAACAACGTCGTCCAGGAGCTCCCCGGCGGAATGCCAGGCCTCGCGGTCAAGGCAGCGCATGGTTCCGCTCATGACGCCGTGGCCTGGGATGGCGTTGGGTGCCGAGCCGGCATTGATCTGCCCCCACACCACTGACACGCCGCTGCGCACATCCACGCGGCGGGACAGCACTGCCGGGACGCTGATGGCAATCTGCGCCAGCGCGAACACCAGGTCCTCCGTCAGGTGCGGGCGGGAGGTGTGCCCGCCACGGCCGGAGAGTTCAATCTTGATGGTGTCGGAGGCACTGGTGATGGGGCCAATGCGGGTTCCGATCTTGCCCACTTCAACACGCGGGTCGCAGTGCAAGGCCAGAATCCGGGGCACGCCATCGAGGGCGCCCTGATCGATGCAGGTCAGCGCACCGCCTGGCATGGTTTCCTCGGCGGGCTGGAAAATGATCCGGACCCGGCCACCCAAAGGGGTGTGGGCATGCATCTTGGCCAGGACCAGGGCGATGCCCAGCATGGCGGCTGTGTGGAAGTCGTGCCCGCAGCCATGGGTCACCCCGTGGTTGCGGGAGGCAAACGGCAGCCCCGTCTCCTCCACGATGGGCAGGGCGTCAATGTCCCCGCGCAACGCCGTCGCAATGGGACCCTCGCCAATGTCCACGATCACACCCGTGCCGTCCAGGCGTCGCGGGTTCAGCCCCGCCGCCACCAGCCGGTCATAGATTTTGCCCGAGGTGCGGAACTCCTGGAATGATAATTCCGGGTGGGCGTGCAGGTCCCGGCGGAACTCAATGACTTCCTCAAGAAGAGGTTCCAGCCACGGGCCTACCAACTCAGTCGGTTCTGTTTCCAGCGAGTAATTGCGCACAGTTCAAACTCTATCCATGTCGGTGACCGGGGTTGGTATTGACTGCCCAGCATGACACGGCGCCGGTGAAATCGGCTGCGTCATTTGCGTATGTCAGCGGTTGCGTCTAGGCCCCTTAAGCAACTGACTGTGAGTCTTGTATGTAGCTGGTCTGGGACTAGCTGGCAGAGTAGGTAGCGGCTGTACCATCTGATGAATGTGACTCAGCAACTGACTGGCTCCGTG
>NZ_JBTNDR010000052.1:0-19609 GCF_054510895.1 Arthrobacter sp. HLT1-20
ACGGCCAGCGCTGCGGACCTTGGCCAGGGCACCAGTGGCAGCAGTATCAACTGAACTACCGTCGGTGCCCTTGGTTCGTCTTAGATAGTTCCCCCAAAGCGCCGTCATTGGCGTCATTGCGTCACAATGTTGCTGTGACCTGCGGTTATGTCGTGACGGCACGTTTGAACCGCCGTCATCGCGCCGTCATGAGTTCTACGACCAGCACCAGTACGGCCAGCGCTGCGGACCTTGGCCAGGGCACCAGTGGCAGCAGTATCAACTGAACTACCGTCGGTGCCCTTGGTTCGTCTTAGATAGTTCCCCCAAAGCGCCGTCATTGGATAGGAAATTTCGTGGCGTATTTCCAGCGGACTCGCTTGTTTACGAGTTAACTATTCTTGGGAACTCAAGGCGATTTATGGCTATTCGGCGCTGTTTGTCCGAGACGAGTGTGTAAATTTGTGTCGTCGCAAGTGTCTGGTGTCGCATGAGTTCTTGGACGATACGAATGTCTGTTCCCTGTTCAAGCAGTGTCGTTGCATACCAGTGCCGGAGCTGGTGTGGCGTAGCGTGGACGCCTGCTCGTTCCATAGCTCGTTTGATCGACATGCTAATGGCGTACGGCTGGACGGGTTCGTTTCTATAGATGGGACTAGGAAACCAATATCCATATTGCGGCCAGTCTTCCATTGCCAACATTAGCTCTGGTGCGATTGGAAGCTGGTGAGTCCGGTTCCCTTTTCCTGTGACGGTTAGGGTCGCGCTGTACCTGTCTACGTCCTCGCCTCGGAACTTTGCGATCTCGTGAACTCGGAGTCCGGCGAACGCTGCCAGCAAGATTTTCATTCTGGTGTTTATTCGCTTGGTTGATTCAAGCGTTCTGCTGAGTTGCTCGGTGCTGACTGGGCGAGGTGTTGCAAGTTTACGTTTTGGGGATGGTACCTTCTGTGTCGGATCGTCTATGCGCTGTTCAGAACGTATCAACCATGTGAAATATGCCTTCAGGGCTGTGAAGTATGTTGATTTGGTAACTGTAGCTATGTCAGTTCTCGATAAAAACGAGATGATGTGTTTCGACTGAAGATCCTTTGGGCTAGTACCAGAGCGTTGCACCAAGGCTGTCAATATTCCTGCCCTTTCCCTTATTGTCCTCTCAGATAGTCCTTGAGCTGTTTGCCAGTGTCGCCAGTCTTGAAGTGTCTTCGAAAGGTCGAGGGTTAGCCGTGCATCGCTTGTAGTCGTCGTCATTTTGGTTCTATTCCTGTTCAAATAGTTCTGTTGGTTCCGCACATCCGGGGTGTGTTTTGATGCCTTGGTCTAGGAGGCTTTGACTGATCCGGGAGTTGCAGGAATTGCATAACGGAATGGATGATTTCTTGATTGTGTAGAGTCTCGCGCTAGAAGTTCGCCGGGAGTCGATAGAGATGCCGATTGTGGCTAGGGCGGGTGTGTTTCGAGTTAGGGCCCCGCTTGCGGAAGATGCTGTCTTTGGCCAATTTCGAGGTGGCATTGCGGGTGATACTTTTGCAAGTAGTTCAGTCGTTGTCCCGGTCCATACGCCGCATTCTTCGACGAGATCGCGTATGGCCGTTGCGAACTGGTTTCCTTCAATTACATCGACAGCGGCGCTGGTAGTGGATTTCAAATAGTCAGGCAGAGTTGACCAGTTCGTGACATGATCTAGTGCCGCCAATACTCGGGCAAAGTCTGCCATGCGTGGCATTTCAACCAAGTGAATGGTTGGTAGTACCTGGATAACTTGGACAAGCAGGTCAAGGAGCGCGCCGTGCACTGATGTTCGGACAGATTCAAATTCGTTGTTTACATCTTGGTCAGTTCGGCGCCCAGTTTTGGGTATCGGCTCCAACTCGACTTGTAGCATTCGGTCGCTGACATCTCCCTGTAGGGACCCTGGGTCAATGCTGGTCATGGCGATTACTCGTTTGTAGTGCAGGACAGTTATATCTGAATCGCTGTAGTTTTCGCGTTTGATATATCCGTCTCCAGTAACGGCCTTGCACAGCGCGTCTTGAAACCAGGGTCGCAAGTTTGAGACGTTATCTAGACCTATAACCGGCGCGTTATAGGCTGTTGCGGCCCAGTGATCGGCGGAGTCAGGAACCGTTCCCGTAGGTGCAGGGGATGGGCTAATGAGCTGGATCAACATCTTCAGTGCCGTAGTCTTTGCTGTTCCTTGTTGACCAAGTAAAGCAAGGAATGGGTGAGGGATGTCAGGGATGCAAGCGGCAATCATCCATCCCACCAGTAGACGAAATCCCTGTTCCGGAATGTTGATCAGTTTCCGCAAACCATCGAGTGAGCCGCCCCGCTGTGGAGAAGGCATAGGCGATATTAGTCCGGTACGCCGGAACAATACGGGTGAACTCTCTACTACCCTCCATTCCTGTGAGGTAATGACCACCGTTTCACCGCTTGGCGTACCCAAATCTATGTACAGTGTGCCTTTGCCGTCATCGGCGAATCGTAGAAAAACTGGTTCTTCGGTGGCCGCCATAGCGTCGCCTTCCAAAACGCTGAGCATCTCCTGTAAAGCAGTTGAAGAAGCAACTCGTTTCTTCTCGGTGTAGTAGAGCGTCGAAAGTTGTTGGCGAAGTCCACCAGCAGATCCCTTTAATGGAAGCGCAATTCCCGGTTGATCGTGCTTCACTGCGTACACTTTCCCCTCTTTGCTTTTGACCATTCGATACAGTTTTTTAGCCATTTCGACTAGTTGCGCGGATTGGGTAGGCTCTCTTCTTTGGCTGGTGGGCTTTACTTGTTGCCCAGACTCTCGTGCAGCGGCGGTAGGTTCATGGGGGCCGGGATCACTAAACGGGTCATCCATAAATGCTGCATCGACAGGTGTAGGTCCGTCGACTGCGGGATCATAAGGCGGCTCAATCGGTGACCATGCGCCGTCACTCATTTTTCATCTCCGGTGTTCCGTATCTGGTGAGTAGTCCACCAATGAATGCCATGCTCTCTGGGCCTGTCAGTTTGCAGGCATGTTGCACTGCCGACAGTCGCTCACGGGGCGTCCAGTCGTATTGACCGACCAGCATTTCCACCATTTCAGGACCGGGGCTGTTCGTTTGAAACCCATATTCGGTCAGATGCCGAATTCCGCTGATGATTACACCTGACCGGCGCTGGGGGCTGTCTAGTCGCGCTTTTTCCATCGCACGGCGACTTTCACCTGCTGGAACTGCAAAACAGGAAATCTCGTTCTTTCCTTGGATTAGACCTGAAATGGCGCTGAAACCCATTTCAAGAAGAGTCCTTCGAACGGTTTCTTTGACGTCTGGAATCGTAGCTAGGCCGGTCCAGACCTCGCGGGCCTTGGGTGTGCTTCCTGCGTACTGAAACACGTACACTGTCCACTTTTGCGAAGTCGCGGATGCCCTTACTGCGAAAACTGGGTAGCGTCCGGGATGGTTAGGGCGGCAAAAACTCTGAAATTCCTTCAGGGTCATTACTGCTTTTAGCTCACGGACTGGCATCACAGAATTTGTGTTGGTCATCGGCGGTTCCTCCAATCGGCTTGAAGCTCGACCCAAGCCCACATGCCGAGAAATACAGTCAGGGTGATATGCAAAATGAGCATTCCTATTCGCCCCCAACGGTCGAGTCGGCCATGCCGGTGCTATTGCTGTCTTTCTCGTGGGCAAGAATCTCTACTGCCCGGCCTATGGCATCCGCGATTGCTGAGACACGGGTCAGTGACAGGTCATATTGGTCAATGTTGACGGAGCAAGTGACAGGGGTGCGCCTCGTTGAATCGGGGGTGAAGTAATCCGACTGACTTAGCCAAACTGCGCCATCGTTGGAGGATGAACTCGCCAGGAGGTCAACTTCGTAGTGCCGCGCAACGGCATTCTTGTCCACGGGGGAGGTCACAAAAGACCACGCCCGGTCTGCCACGCTCGTGACTTTCGTGGCCCATGCGGGTTTGGTAGGTAACTCCACTCCAAAGGCGTGGGCGTGGAATCCATGGCCCACAGCTTCCCACTCCGACTCGATCAAGTATCCGATGGAGTGCACCGCGTTTCTGATACCGGACAAGGAATCTTCCAGATCTACCAAGCTGGCGAATTTCAGTGTCTGTATGCCGTTGCCCGTTGAGATCTCCACAGTCCACCAATCGGCAGTAACTCCCGCAACTTTCCGGGATACCGAATGCGCGAATACTGTAGCCAAGCTGTCGCCGCTGGCCATGGACGACGGCTGCGGTGCAGAGCAGAAATAGCACTTGCCAATGGGTGCGTTCTCCCAAGTGCTCGGCCAGATGAAATCATGCCCTCCGGTACCGCTACCGGGGCACTCAACGATGCTCATTTAGCGACCGCTGTATCCGTGCGGGAAAACAGATTCTCATTGAGATAGGTTTCAATATCGCTTCGACGGTAAAGGACGGCACGACCAAATTTTACGTAGCGCGGACCGCCGCCCGTGTGTCGCAATCCGGCCAGTGTGGCTTTCGTCGTGCGAAGCAGTCCGGCGGCTTCTTCGGGCTTCAGCAGCTCGTTTTCTGTTGGTTGGTTGGCGTTGCCCATGGTTCCTCCTACATAGTGGGATATCTTGCTGATTAGCCAACTATGGCAGAGAATGGGATAGTGCGCAACTTATCCCATTGGGTAAGTTGCAAAAGAGTGGAACACTAGGCGAGTGGGATACACATTGACAGCGCAGAGCGCACCTGGCGGCACCTTTCAATTCGTTTCCGAGATAGGGCGGAAGGTTCTTGCGCCCGTCATAGTCAAGGCGCGACCAGACACCCGCGATGACATGGAAGATTTTGGCCGGCACTACCTTTTGGAATTTGGAGTACGTCCTGCCGGCTACTTCGGGCTTGAGCGGTTGACTATCGCCGCTGACGAGGGCGCTTTAGCGATTGGCAGTGCCGACTTGAGGACAGTCAGGCTTGGCGAGTTGGCGGGAATGGCTCTGCGGTTCTTGTCGATGCCGAATGTCAGTTGGGATCATGGCGAATCCATCGAAGTGAAGTTCTTTGAACTCACTGATGAAGAATTTGAAGATGCGTACATCCAAGGCGGAGCGAATGAGCATGACGCAAAGTATCTGCCAGCGCTTGGAATGTATGAAGGCAAGCTTGACGTTCGGCCTGAGTGGCGGGCAGAGCTTCGAGCGCTGGGCCCCTCGCATGAAAGAGTCGCAAAGACTGTAGCGGCGATTTACCGCGACGCGGAACGCAACGGGGAACCGCCCAACAAGGCAATCGAAAATCTGCTGGGGTTGGCCTCATCCACTGCGAGCCACTGGATAAAACTATCCAGGCAAGCAGGGGAATTGGCACCGGCAAGACGGAAAGCGCGAGCTGAAAGGAAGTAAGCGAGTGGCTACCATTGAGCCCTACGCCACGGCAAGTGGGAAGCGCTACCGCGTGCGCTATCGGACGCCTGATCGTAAGCAGACAGACAAGCGCGGGTTCAAGACAAAACGGAACGCTGAAGCGTTCGCAGCGACGGTTGAAGTATCCAAGTTGCGCGGCGAGTACATTGACCCTGCAGCAGCACGGCTGACTATTGGCGAACTCGGCGAGGAATGGCTGACCCGGCAGACACACATGAAACCATCGTCCTTCCGTCCAGTCGAGTCTGCTTGGCGGCTACACGTTGAGCCGCTTTGGGGGGAAAAGCCGGTGTCTGATATCCGAAAGACGTCCGTTCAGCAATGGATCTCCGACTTGACCACCGGCGATGGGAAGAAGCGCAAGCCGAAAAGTGCAACAGTTGTTATCCGGGCCTATGGCATCTTGGCAGGCATCCTAGATTCTGCCGTAGATGACCGCAGGATCTTGAGCAACCCAGCGCGCGGCGTAAACCTTCCGCGTAAGGTCAAGAAACCTCACACTTACCTGACGCATGAACAGGTGCACTCGCTGGCTATGGCCAGTAAATACCCAGCGTTAGTTCTCACGCTGGCGTATTGCGGCCTACGCTGGGGCGAAGCTGTGGGCTTGCGAGTAAAGGATCTGGACATGCTGCGCCGGAGGGTCAACGTTACAGAAAACGCCGTAGAAGTTGGATCCAAAATCGAAGTAGGGACGCCCAAGAATCACAAACGCCGCGCGGTACCATTCCCCGAGTTCCTGGGTGACCTGTTAGCCAAGCAGTGCGAAGGAAAAACACGCGACGGCCTAGTTTTCCCAGGGGGCGACGGTAAGCACCTACGCTCAGCCCGTGTGCATGAGGACAGGCAAAGCTGGTTCGGTGGAGCCGTGATAAGGTCCGGCATCCCGCGCGTTACACCGCACGACTTGAGACATACCGCCGCCAGCTTGGCAGTCAGCGCCGGGGCCAACGTCAAAGCCGTGCAAAGAATGCTGGGCCACAGCAGCGCCGCCATGACGCTAGACACCTATGCAGACCTCTTTGACGACGACCTAGACAGCGTGGCAACAGCCCTCCACAAAGCCGTTTCACTTTCAAGTGTGGGCAAAATGTGGGCAAACGCCGAAACCGAGATATAGCAAAGGCCCCTGCATCCCTTATAAACAAAGGGAAGCAGGGGCCTTGCGCATTGGCGGTGACGGTGGGATTTGAACCCACGTCAGGCTCTCACCTGAACAACATTTCGAGTGTTGCACCTTCGGCCGCTCGGACACGTCACCAACGCGTCAACAATACCGGTTGAAAGCCCCACAACAAAAATGGACCCACACAAGCGTGTGCAGATGGGGCAAGATAGCCCTATGGACAGCGCAATGCGACGTGCCTGGAGCTGGCACAAACAAGGTTTGGACGGGTCGTTGGCGGGCAACAACGCCTCAACCGTGTTGAACAAAGCCGGGTGGGCCCGATCCATCGGCGGAGCCAATCCCTACCTGACGCTTTTCTCCCGCGCGGGCATTCGCCGGGCCGAGGCCGATGCCGACGTGGTCGCCTTAGCCATCCATGAACTTCCGACGGCGCGCGGCTGCACCTATGTGCTGGGCGCACCCGACTTTGCCTGGGCGCTGACGCTCGGGCAGCCGGCTGCGGAGTCCACCCTGAAGGTCTTGGACAGGCTGGATGTGGCCCGCGAGGAAGTCCACGCCCTTGAAGCGCAAACTTTGCAGGTCCTGCAAGATGCAGCAGCCAACAACCAGGTGCTGGATCCCAAGCAACTCAAGGACCTGCTGGGAAGCGCCGTGCGCAGCCTCGGTGAGGAAGGCAAGAAGAAGGGCGCCTCCACCACGCTGCCCACAGTTCTGGGCCTGTTGCAGGCCGACGGCCGCATCCGCAGGGTCCCCGTCAATGGCCGCCTGGACCAGCAACGCTACGCATACACCGCATGGGGCCTGCCTCCTGCCAAGGAGTCACCCGAGCAGGCCCGCGCCAAGCTCATGGAAAACTATCTGGGCTGGACCGGCGGAGCCACGCTCAAGCAAACCCAATGGTTCACAGCGTTTACCGTGGCACAAAGCAAGGCGGCGCTCGCAGTCGTCCAGGCGGTGGAGGCCCATGGGATGTGGATGCTGCCCGCGGACGCCGAAAAGGCTGCAGATTTTGTCCCCGAACAACAGGAGCAGATCCAGCTCCTGGCCAGCAGCGATTCGCTGTTCCTGCTTCGCCGCAATGCCGCTGAGCACGTTGCCGAAGAGGATGCCCATCTGCAGTTCCTAGACGACAAACTCTCACTTCAGGGGGACTTGCCCGACCATCCCATCGTGGACCGGGGCCGCATCATTGGACTGTGGCAGTACGATCCCGGCCAGGAACGCATTGCCCACTGGCTCTTCAACGCACCCAGCAACGCCGTCAAGCACAAGATCCAGCAGGTGGAGGCGTTCATCCGCGACGACCTGGGCGACTTCCGCACCTTCAGCCTGGATTCGCCGCAGAGCAGGCAAAAGCGGATCGACTCCCTCAACGCGGCGGGCTGAAAAGTGGCTCAGGGGGCACGGTTGCGGGCAACCGCGGCGTTGTTGGTGCTGGGGTTGGCTTGCCCCGCCGTGGCGGCTTGTTCGAAGTCGGGGATGGCGCCTGCGTGCTTCCCGCCGGAGTTCTCGCTCAGCCCCGCCACGGCAAAGCCCGGCAGTAGTGTCACCGTCAGTGCGGACGACGCCGGCTGCAACCCGCGGTACGGCGAGAGCGCCCAGATCCAAGTGGAGGTGTACAACCGCTACGGAACAAAAATTGTTGAGCTGCTGGCCCCCATGAACGACGCCGGCGGGTTTAGTATGAGCGTGAACCTCCCGGTTGATGCCGTCCCCGGCGAGGGCATGGTGGCCGCCTACCCTTACGACCTGGACTGGTGCGATGACACCGGACGGAACAATCGTGTGGGGGCACAGGAAATCACTCGGGTCTCCTGCGCGATGCCGTCAAAGCCGCTCCAAATTGCCGCTCCAGATTGAGCCGTGAACGCCTACTGGCGGTGTCCGCTGAAAAAGTCCTTCAGCAGCGCCGCGCACTCGTCCTGGCGCACACCCGGGAAAACTTCCACCCAGTGGTTGAGCCGGCGTTCCCGCAGCACGTCAAACACGGAACCTGCCGCCCCGGCCTTCTCATCCCACGCCCCAAAAACAACGCGCGGCACCCTCGCCAGCACAATGGCCCCGGCACACATGGTGCACGGCTCCAGCGTGACCACCAGAGTGCAGTCATTCAACCGCCAGGACCCCAGTTTCGCCGCGGCTTCCCGGATCGCCACCACCTCTGCATGGGCCGTGGGGTCCCCGTGCGCTTCACGTTCGTTGCGCCCCAAACCCAGGATGCCGCCGTCGGGCCCTAGGACGACGGCGCCAATGGGGACGTCGCCTGTGGTCAGGGCTCGGCGGGCCTCCGTGAGCGCAATGCCCATCCACTGGGCGTGAAAAGCCGTGGCGGTGGTCTCGATTGTGTGAGATTTCTCGGTGTTGGGCACGGCTCAATGGTAGCTTTTATTCATGCGCGTACTGGTTGCGGATCATCCGCTGATTGCCCACAAGTTGACTGTTCTGCGGGACAAGAACACTCCGTCCCCCATTTTTCGTCAGTTGACCGAAGAACTTGTCACCTTGCTGGCCTATGAGGCGACGCGTGAAGTGCGCGTTGAACCGGTCAACATTGAGACGCCCGTGACCTCCACTGTGGGCACCGGACTGAGCAAGCCCACACCCCTGGTGGTGCCGATTCTGCGTGCCGGCTTGGGCATGCTGGAGGGCATGACGCGCCTGCTGCCCACCGCCGAGGTCGGCTTCCTGGGCATGGCCCGCAACGAGGAAACCCTCGAGGCCATCACCTACGCCGAGCGCCTGCCCGAGGACCTCACGGGCCGCCAAGTCTACGTGCTGGACCCCATGCTGGCCACCGGCGGCACCCTGATCGAAGCCTTCAAGTTCCTGTTTGACCGCGGCGCCGCAGACATCACCTGCATCTGCCTGCTGGCCGCACCGGAAGGCCTCGCCAAGCTCGAGGCCGCCCACGGCGCCCGCGACAATGTGCGCGTGGTTCTTGCCTCCATTGACGAAGGCCTGGACGAGAATTCCTACATTGTGCCCGGACTGGGCGACGCCGGCGACCGCCTCTACGGCGTAGCGGAGTAGCGCTCAACCCCAGAAACCAAAAATGCCGCCGTTCCCGCAAAATGCCAACGATAGACCGGTGGCATTTTGCGGGAACGGCGGCATTTTTCGCAAGAGGCCCTTAAAAGTCACCGGCAGCAGCCCGTCCAGCCCCTAAAACACGTGTGTTAGTACCAGCCCACGGATTCGGAGTGGCCCCAGGCGCCACACGGTGAGCCGTAGCGGCCCTCGATGTAACCCAGGCCCCAGCGGATCTGTGTCTGGTAGTTGGTGCTCCAGTCGGGGCCTTCGCTGTTCATCTTGTCAGCGGGCAGGGACTGGGCAATGCCGTAGGCGCCGCTGGAGGCGTTCTCTGCGGACGTCAGCCACTCGGACTCGCGCTGCCAGAGCAGGGTGAGGCAGCTCATCTGGTCGGCGCCCCAGCCATGGGCGGCCATCTGGCCTGCGGCGTAGGCCTTGGCTGCTGCGGGATCGTCCACAGCAACGGCAGGCGCGGGCGTTGCGGCCACGGCCTTGACCTGTTCCGCCTCGGCTTTGACGGCGGGAGGCGTGGTGGCGGCAGCTTTCGGCGATGAGCTGACGGCAAGTCCGGGGAAGCTGATGGCGGCATCCGTGGGAACTGACACGGCAGGTGCCGGAACGGAGCGGTCCACGGCGGCGACCAGGCTGGTGTTGCCCTGCGTGGCAGCAGTGTTGTCCACGGACTGGGCCACGGATCCGGCGGCTACCAAGGCGCCCAGCACTGCCACGGCAGCCAGGCATTTGGCTGTGGCCGTGACGGGGGAGGACTTGCTGGCTGCGCGTGTTCCGCTGCTGGCTGCGGCGAGCCCAAAAATGGTTGGGCGGCGGGTGGAGTCGGCGCGACGACGGCCGCGCTGCAGTGATGCAGACATAGTTGTAGCCTCTCTACGCCTGCGAGGTGAGCTGTCGGGAACGGACTAGAGAATCCGGCCACGCAGTAATGGCAGGCAGAGTTCACTGCTTGTAAGGACTGCGTTGGCTTAACCCCAAGGGCTTCCAGGTGGAAGGCCCGCAAAGATTGGGTCCCCCGTCTCTGCCATGGGAATGGAGGGAAATGGGCGGCGGCAGAGCTCGGCGGTCCGTCCATTTGTGCCAAAAATCGTGGATGATTCAGCCGGCACAAATATGAGCCTAACTCAAACTCTGGGCTATGTCACGTTTTGGTAACAACGTTTGTAGCAAGGCGGAAGGCAAGGTGAGCAAGTCGTCATTTACTTAGCAATGCTAAGCATCTAGGGTGGGAAGCAAGAGGATACGAAACTTTTTCTTTAGGTAGCTGACCCGTGATGACCGAACCTTCCCTTAGCACTACGACGCCGGACAAGGCACCATTGGTGGCCCGCAAGCCGATCGGCGTGGCGCCCTTGGCGGCTGAATTGCGGGTGGCGGTGATGCGTACCTCCCGAAGGCTGCGGGCCGAGGCCGCCACGGGGGAGATCAGCCCCGGGCAGTATTCGGTGTTGGCGGCCGTACTCAGGGGGCCGCAGACAGTGGGTTGGTTGGCTGCTCGGGAGCAGATCCAGGCACCTTCCATGACCCGGATAGTGAACGCCTTGGCTGAGGCCGGGCTGGTGAGCCGCCAGGTGAACCCGCAGGACAAGCGCCAGGTGCTGGTGCAAATCACCGAGCAGGGAGCCGCCGCGCTGCTGCGGGCACGCTCTAAACGAACCGCGTGGCTGGCCCGGCGCGTAGCGGATCTATCCCCGGAACAGCGGGCAACGCTGCATGAGGCGGCTCTGATTTTGCAGGAGATGAGCGCCTAGATGAGTTCCATGTTCCGTTCCCTGAGAGTCTTCAACTACCGGCTCTGGGTGACCGGAGCCCTCGTGTCCAACATTGGTACCTGGATGCAGCGCGTTGCCCAAGACTGGCTGGTCCTGACAGTCCTGACCAATAATTCAGGCACTGCTGCCGGTATTACCACCGGCCTGCAGTTTTTGCCCATCGTGTTCCTGGGGCCCTACGCCGGGCTGGTGGGCGACCGCGTCAACAAAAGAAAACTGCTTCTTCTCACCCAAACTGCCATGGGAATTTGTGCGCTTTTGTTGGGAATATTGGTTGTCACGGGGACTGTACAACTGTGGCACGTTTATGTATTGGCAACCCTGCTGGGGGTGGCCAGCGCCTTCGATGCCCCGTCACGCCAGGCGTTTGTGTCCCAGGTGGTTGCCAAGGAGGATGTGCCCAACGCCGTGGCGCTTAACAGCGCATCATTCAACCTGGCCCGGCTTGCCGGCCCCGGCGTCGCCGGCCTGGTCATTGCACTGGTGGGAACCGGCCCGGCCTTCCTGATCAATGCCGCCAGCTTTGCGGCCGTGATCGTTTCGCTGTGCCGCATGCGCACCAGCGAGCTCATTCCTGCCGTGCGGGTGCCCCGGGCCAAGGGGCAGATCCGCGAGGGCTTTGTCTACATCCGGCAGCGCCCGGATTTGATGATGATCATGGTGTTGGTGTTCCTGGTGGCCACCTTTGGGATGAACTTTCAAATCACCAACGCGCTCATGGCCACAGCCGTATTCCATGTGGGTCCGGGGGAGTATGGGCTGCTGGGCTCCGTCATGGCCATTGGCACCCTTGCTGCCGCGTTGCTGGCGGCAAGGCGCAAGACCATGCGCATGCTCTACATCGTGGGAGGTGCGTTGGCCTTTGGCATGACGGTGGGCGTGGCAGCCTTCATGCCCAGCTTTGCCCTCTACGCCATTGCCCTGGTGCCGGTGGGGCTGGCATCGCTGACGTTCATGAACGCCTGCAACACCACCGTGCAGCTGACCACCGACTCCGCCATGCGCGGCCGAGTGCTGGCCGTCTACATGGTGGTGATGCAGGGTGGGACGCCCATAGGTGCGCCGCTGGTGGGGTGGATAGCCACGGAATTCGGCCCCCGCTGGTCGCTGGGCATGGGGGCCGCTGTTGCCGTTCTTGCCGGTCTGGCTGCGCTCTGGATGCTGAACAAGCGCAACAACGTCACCTTGCGGGAGCAGATTGCGGCTATCCGCCCGTTCGCCTTGGCGCGGGCACTCCACCGCTAGCTGCCAGCCACGAGGTACTCCCAGTCAACCAAGGTCCTACGTCCAGCGCTTTAGGTAAACATTTGTTTACCTAGCGTAAAAAACTGGGAACAAGCTGGGTGTCTCCGAGAACTTGTCGAGGGCATCCTAGTCGTGCAAAAGTGCGGTTTGAATATAATTATCAAAACAAGGGTTCATGCAGAATTTATGCGCGCGTTTTTTGTCAATGTGATGATTTTGTTTGTCTCAAATCGTCATTTTCCACCAAACTGAGAGCAAAGCAACAATGTAAGGTTGGTCACAAAATAGAGCACAATCTCACATGCTGGACGTTTGGGGCCTTTGTTACTTGCAAGATTGCTTTGTTACGTAGGACACTGACGTATGTGAACACCCACTCAGTGAATTCTGCAGCAGCAGCAAATGTCCGCCTCGAAGCGAGGGGACAGCTTTTGCACAGTTGTCGAATGCAGGCCTAGATCGCAATACCTGGAAGCCATTGGGGGATGTAGCAACACATGGCAAATTTCAGGCCTTGGCCCATGGGCTGGCCCTCGTAAAGAGGGCAATAAAGCTTTGGATTCTCAAAGCTGAAGGAAGCATTCGCGCCGTCCAGTACGGCCATAGACCTTAGGTAGTTCAATGTCAGTAGCATCCGGATACGTCCACATCTCTGTTCGAAACGCCGCCAAGGCGGTTGCCCGCAACACCGGCCAGGGTTCGCTGGCCCATTCTGCCCATGCGGAGCACCCCGGCTATGCAGGCGCCTACCGCCCCGACCTGGCCACTGCCACCTCCCGGCTGCGTGCTGTCCCCGCCGCCGAGGGCTTCCCCATGACGGCGCCCACCCCGGTGATTGCCGGCGGAGACAAGCTGCGCGGCGTCAGTCCGGATAATGTGGCCCGCGGATTCGTGCTCTACGTTGGCGTTGACGAGGACACTGCTGCCGCCGCCGGAACATCTCTGGCCAAGCTGGCCCAGGACATCCGCGCCTACGCCCAAACCCTTGTACCGCAGGCCCAGAGCTATGCAGCCGTGGCGATTGCGCCGTCGGACGCCGTTGGTACCGCCTTGGACGTGGTCCGCTCCACCTTCGGTGACCCCACAGTGTCCAGCCGCCAGCGCCAGGAAGCGGTCCGCGTCCCGGTTGCCGATCAGCGCCCCACCGGCGTCCTGATCGATTTGGCCCGCCGCGAAGTGCACCTCGACGGTGACACCCTGAACCTCACGTTCAAGGAATTCGAGCTGCTGAACTATCTGGTGGAAAACGGCACCCGCACCGTGGGCCGCGACGAACTCCTTGAGGGCCTCTGGAGCAACGCCGACGAGGTCCCCAACGAACGCACCATCGACGTTCACATCCGCCGCCTGCGCTCCAAGCTGGGCCGCCTGGCCAACACGGTCCGCACCGTGCGCGGCGAAGGCTACCGCTTCTACGAGCACCCCGAAGTGGTTGTTTGGGCCGCCCCCGAATACTCCATCTAGTCCCCGCGCCCTCCCCAATTCCAGCCGCTGGCGCGTCTGCAATTGGGGCCCCTCGGGCGCGGCAACCGCCGTCGTTCTGCTTTAAGTGTCACTAAACTGTGAACATGAGCGAACACCACATTAAAAAGTTGATCTTGATGCGCCATGCCAAGGCGGCTTTTCCGCTGGGTGTGGAGGACCATGACAGGCCGCTGGCCCAGCGGGGTCACACTGAGGCGCCGCTGGCCGGCAAATGGCTCGTGGAGAACTCCGTGCTCCCGGACTTCATCCTGTGTTCCTCTGCCCTGCGGACCCGGCAAACCTGCACCTGGGTATGCCAGCAATTGGCGGATAAGGCCCCTACCCCCAAGCTCGAGACAGCGCTCTACGCCGCCGGGGCCACCTCCATGCTCTCGGTCATCAACCATGTGCCGGAAACCGTGAACACGCTCATGGTGATCAGCCACATGCCCGGCATCCAATCCCTGGCCCTGCGCCTAGCCTCGCGGGATTCGGACCAGGACGCCTACATGGACCTGGCGTCCGGCTTCCCTACCAGCGCGTTCGCCGTCTTCGACTACACCGGCGACTGGGCAACCCTTGACGGCCAGGACGCCCAGCTGAACAACTTTGTGGTGCCGCGCTAGGCTATTGGGTCCTAGGCTTCGATCTCCGGCATCAATGTCTTGAGCGTCCAGGTTTTCTTTTTGTTGACGGCTGCCCAGGCAAACAGCAGGCCGAGCACCGTGTAGCCCAGCAAGCCAAGCACTATGGGTATCAATGGTGCCAAGTCAGCGCCGTAAATCAAGTGGCGCATGCCCTCAACCACATGCCCCATGGGCAGGATCTGGTGCATGATGTGCAGCGGCTCGGGCGTTGTTTGCCAGGGGAAGGTGCCACCGGAGGACACCAACTGCAGCACCAGCAGGATCAGCACCACAAACTTCCCCGGCGTGCCCAAAAGCGCAACAATTCCCTGGATCAGGGCTGTGAACGCCAGCGAGGCCAGCAGCAACAGGCCCAAGGTCAGCCACGGGTGGCTCGGCTCCAGCCCCAGCCCAAACTTCACCACCGCGTACAGCAGCAGGGCCTGCCCTGTGGCAACCGTGGCAAAGGGCAGCCAGCCGCCCACAGCAATTTTCCAGGACGGGGCGTTGGAGGCCAGGGCGCGCACAGTCAGCGGCCGCATGACCTGGACCAGCATGAACGCGCCAATCCAGAGCGCCAGGACCAGGAAGAACGGTGCCAGGCCGGACCCGTAATTTGCGGCCTTGGCCTGCGAGATGGAATCCACGCGGATGGGATCGGCAATGACCCCTGCTGCGTTGAGCCTGTCCTTGTCAGTGGGATCCGGTACGGACCCCGCACCGCCAAGCAACTGTTTGGACAGTTCGGCGGCACCGGCGGAAAGCGTGCTGGAACCGTCCTTCAAATCGCCGGCACCGTTGTTGAGCTTGGTGGCGCCGGCCGCCAGCTGGTTTGCCCCGTCCAGGGCGGTTTCCTGGCCTTCGGCTAGGGTTGCCGCACCCGTGGACAGGTCCCCGGTCCCGGCATGGGCCTGGGTGATCGCTGCGGTGAGTGTGGGCGTGGCAGCTGCCAGCTTCGCGGCACCGTCCGCCACGGCTGCGGATCCGCTGGCCAGCTTTTGGATGTCGGCAGCGTCCGCGGCCAGCGTATTCTTCAAATCGGTGACGGTGGGACTCGTGGCGGCGCCGGCCAGCGAGGAGCGGATCTCCGCCGCCTGCGCATCAGTGAGAAGCCCGTCGCTGACCAATTGCGCCAGCTTGTCATTGATGGCTGCGGTAGCGGCAGCATCCAGTTTCCCGGCGGTCCCAATGGCGCCCTGGACCTTGTCATTCAACGCAGCGTTGCCGGCCGCCACAGCGGCGGCGCCGTCGGAGAGCTTTTGGGTGTCATCTGGCAATGTTGCGGTTTGGGCCTCCAGCTGGCCCAGGCCCTTGTCTAGGGCCGCGGCACCAGCCTGGAGCTGCTTGGCGCCCGTGACAAGCTTCGACTGGCCCGCCACCAGGTCATTGGTGCCGTTCTGCAGTTCCCCCGTGCCGGTTTTCAGCGTCCCCACCCCCGTGTCTAGGGTGGTGGCCCCCGCCGCGAGCTGTTTGGCGCCGTCGGCCGCCTTCACCAGCTGGGCATGGATGGTGCCGTACCCGCTCAGCAGCGAGTTGGCCGTCTGCAGGCCCACCTGCTGCGCCACCGACGCGTGGACCTGGGTGGTCACCTTATCCACAATGGACGTCAGCAGGTAGTTGTTGGCGTCATTGGTTGTCACGCTCATCATGGCCTGGGTGGCCGAGTCAAAGTTCTCCGGGGATGCCAGATTGGCCGAGAAATCCTTCGGAATGACCAGGGCAAAGGCAAAGTCGCCGCTCTTCACGCCCTCGTTGGCCTCGGCCGGGGTGTCCACGAGCCGCCAGTCGAACTTGTGGCCCTCCACCAGATTTGCCGCCACGTCTTTTCCAACGTGCAGTTCCTTGCCGTCCTTGGTGACAGCGCCCTCGTCCTGGACCACCACGGCAGCCTTGAGCTGGTCCAGGTTCCCGTACGGATCCCAGTTGGCGTACAGGTACACGGCGCCGTAGAGCAGCGGGACCATCACCATGGCCACAATGGTGAGCTTGGGCAACAGCCCGCCGGTCATGCGCTTGAGCTCGGACATAGCCAATCGGAAGACTGTCACTGGATTTCCTCCGTGGTGTGCTTTGCTGTTTCGCGTGCGGGCGGTTCAGTTTTTGCGGCGGGGGAGGCGGCGGCTGCCTCCGCAGCTGCCTCGGCGGGCTCAGCGTCCTCTGTGGGCGCCGTGTCCTCTGCCCGGTTCGGTTCAGTCACCACGGCGGCAGGGGGCTCCGCGCCGTCGAGCAGGGGATGGTTCAGGGCATTGCCGGCAACCGCGGCAGAACCGCCCCATTCATCGGGCAGCCGCCCCACCACGCCAATCACCATAAGGGGCCTGAGCGGCGCGTCGGCGGGCGCGTCAGGGTCCAGGCCCATGGTGCCGCTGGCCGTCTGCTCCAGCAGGGGCAGCCAGGCGGCGACGTCAGCCGTGTGACGGTCGGGGGAGTCCACCACCACCACGTCAACGTCCTTGTTGGCCAGCGCCAATTCAAGTTGCAGGTGCAGCAGCCGGGCGGGTTCAAGTTCCTCCACCCACTTCTGAAGGATGTCGCGGAACCCGTGCCTGACCAGCCACTCCGTGGGGCGGGTGCGGTCGCGGAACTTCAAGGGCACCAGGGCCAGATCCTCCGAGGTCAGGGACCGCACCGTGAGGTGGTTCTCGGGGGCATTGACATCCGGGGCGTCCACAATGGCGCTGCGGCGGCGCAGCGATGCCATGGAACTCTCGTGTCCCAGGGAGACTGTGCCGGTGGAGGGCTTCATGCGGCCCGTCAAGGCCAGCGAAAGCGCCGTGCGCCGTTCCTGGCCGTCGGCCTGAATCAGGAGCACCTGGCCCCGGGGCGCCTCCACAGAGGTCGCGGGAAGCAGCGTGTGCCTGCGCCCGTCGATGTGCAACTGGTGAGCAGTGAGCATGGAGGGCGCTCCTTAGGAGGTGGGGTGAGCTGCACCAAATTATCAGTGCCGACCAATCGGTGCAAAATCTGTCCGAATTCGTTCACCAGCCACTTTTCCACATGGGCCGCTCAGGCCCTATAGCGGCCCGCCGCACCCTCAGGCAATTCCAAACAGCAGCTGATGCGGGTTGCTGGCCCCGGAACCCGCATCAGCCGCAGTTTCAGGGCCGGGAGGGCGGGGAGGGCACAGAAAAGGCGGCCTCCCCGCGCTGTAACGCGAGGAGGCCGCCCCATCCAGCACCTGCCGAAGGAATTAGTCGTTCAGTGCCGCCTTGAACCATCCGGTGATGGTTGAGGGGTGGGTGATGGCGGTGCCAACAACCACGGCAAAGGCTCCGGCGTCCATGGCTGCGCGGGCCTGGGCGGGGGAGTGGATGCGGCCTTCGGCAATCAGCGGCTTGCCCAGGTCTGCGGCGGCAATCTCAGCCAGCAGTTCCAGGTCGGGTCCGTCGGTCTTTGGCCGCTCGCCCGAGTAGCCAGCCAAGGTGGTGCCGATCAGGTCAGCTCCGGCTGCAGCTGCTGCCACGGCGTCGTCGAAGGAACCACAGTCGGCCATGACCAGGGCATTGGATTCGGCGTGGATGCCGGCAATGGTCTCGGCCAGTGTCAGGCCGTCCGGGCGGGGGCGCCGGGTTCCGTCAATGGCCACAATGTGGGCGCCGGCATTGGCACAGGCCAATGCGTGGCGCAGCGTGGGGGTGATGAAAACGCCGTCGTGGCCGTCCTTCCACAATCCGATGATGGGAACTTCCACGGCTGCACGGGTGAACTGGATGTCCGCAATGCCCTGGACGCGGATGGCGCCCGCTCCGCCAATGACGGCCGACGCCGCAACCTGGGCTGTGGTGCGCGGGTCACGCATGGGTTCGCCTGGGTAAGCCTGTGCGGAAACCACAAGTTGTCCGGCGAGGGAATCGAGGTTGGTAAGTTTCAGCGTCACGGTGACTCCTAGAAAGTAGAACTAATTATTGAGCAAAGACCAAGGATGCTGCGCCAACAATGGCGGCTGTGTTGCCCAGCGATGCACGCACCACGGGCACAGCGGCCAGCGGGGCAAGTAACTCGGCACGCAAAGCAATCTCCATGGCGGACCACCAGAGATCGCCGGCGTCGGCCAAACCACCCGAGACCACAACCACTGCCGGGTCCAGGATGTTGATCAAACCGCCCACGGCCTGCCCGGCCGCAGCGGCAGCCACGGCAATGACCTGCAGTGCCAGCTCGTCACCAACCCTAGCGGCATCAAACACTGCCCGAGTGTCGGGCAGGGCTGCGCTGCCGCCGTCGCGCAGGTACGCTGCGTGGATGGCGGGGCCGGAGGCGATGGCTTCAACGTGGCCGGAGTGCCCGCAGGAGCAGGGCAGGGGTGTGCCGCGGTGGACTGCGAAGGGCGACGCGAAGTGCCCAACATGGCCGCCCACGAAGTGCTGGCCCAACAACGGCTGGCCGTTCACCACAAAGCTGCCGCCAACGCCCGTGCCAAAAGCAACCATGAGGGCTGTGGAGGTGCCGGCGCCTGCGCCATGCCACGCCTCGCCCAGAGCATGGGCGTGAACGTCATTGACCACGGCGGACGGTAGGCCCAGGCGTTGCGTGAGGCCGTCCGTGATGTGGGTTCCGGTCCAGCCCAAAATGGCGTCGGTGGCGGAAATGACTGTGCCCTCGGCCGCGTTGATGACGCCGGCCGAGCCAACACCCACGGCATCCACCACCATGCCCTGTGCGGCGGCGCGTTCAATGAGGGAGCGCACCATGGCCGCCGTGGCGTCCAGGATGGCCTCGCCGCCGTCGCGGTTCAAGGTGGGGATTTGATCGGTGAGCAGCACCGAACCGTCCTCTGCCACCACCCCGGCTGCCGTTTTGGTTCCGCCAAGGTCAACGCCAACTACGTACCGCATAGTGAATCCTTCAAAGTAAAAACGCTCAAAGCCAGCAACTGACTGTGAGTCTTGTATGTAGCTGGTCTGGGACTAGCTGGCAGAGTAGGTAGCGGCTGTACCATCTGATGAATGTGACTCAGCAACTGACTGGCTCCGTGAGGA